>NZ_JAZDXA010000025.1:0-75295 GCF_040170545.1 Sphingobium sp. MK2 | reverse complement strand
AAAGCTGGCTCCCTATGAATCACGCATTCCTCCGAAGGGGAATCCCAAAAATTACACTTCTGCCAAAGTAGTGCTAGCGGACTGGATGCATGATGCAGCAACAAAGAAGGCTTTGCTTCTCAACGAGTTCAGCGACGCAAATTCTGTACAATCGGTTCTCCACTGCTATGGCGATTCGCTGACTGAGGCCGACTTGATCACCATAGGACAGGACCCATTCCTGATCGCAGCCGCGCTAGGCCATTCTGATCGGACAGTGGTAACAGCGGAGGTCTCGAAGCCAACACGAACTGGCGCTAGGCGCCATGTCCCAGATGTGTGCGGTGATTGCGGAGTGAACTGGATGCATCCGGTCGGATTTATCGTCGAACTCGATTTCTCCACCCGTTGGGATTCATTCTAGGCATTAACGGGCTGATTCCTTCGCTTATACCGAGAGATTTTCGCACATCGATCTTGATGCTTCCCGTTGTTTCTTACTCGGCAGGACGCCAATGTTGATGCATCGTCAATGGTGACCTGGCAATCCCCCCACTTCGCAAAAACTCTCCTATTGCGAAGTCCGCCCTGCAAACCTCAACCCTAGCAAAATCGAACCCTGCAACACTGTGAACTTCACAAGCTTCGCACAGCACCACCCCCCGCCACCCCACCCCAAAAGCCACCCACGCCGCCCTGTCCTACTGCGCCGCCATCGGCTATAGGCCGTGGCCCGAACGGCAGAATTGCGACATCAAGGCGAATATCAGTGGCAGACTATCAGGTGCATATCATCGGCGGCGGGCTCGCCGGGTCCGAAGCGGCGTGGCAGTTGGCGCAGGCGGGCATCAAGGTGCGCCTGTCGGAAATGCGCGGAAGTGGCGACATGTCGCCCGCACACCAGACCGAAGGCCTCGCCGAACTGGTCTGCTCCAACAGCTTCCGTTCCGACGATGCCGACAAAAATGCCGTTGGCCTGCTGCATCAGGAAATGCGGCGGCTGGATTCGCTCATCATGGCGAGCGCCGAACCCTCCAAAGTACCCGCAGGCTCGGCGCTGGCGGTGGATCGCCATGTCTTTTCCGGCGCCGTCACCCGCGCGCTGGCCGACCATCCCCATGTCGAGATCGTCCGCGAACGGATCGACACGCTGCCGACCGAGGGCATGACCATCGTCGCCACCGGCCCGCTCACCGCGCCCGCGCTCGCGACCAGCATCGGCCAGGCGGCGGGGATGGAGCATCTCGCTTTCTTTGACGCGATCGCGCCGGTCATCCACCATGACAGTATCGACATGGACCAGTGCTGGATGGCCAATCGCTGGGACAAGATCGGCCCCGGCGGTGGCGAGGGGAAGGATTATATCAACTGCCCGATGGACAAGGACCAATATCAGGCCTTTGTCCAGGGGCTGCTCGACGGCGAAAAGACCGAGTTCAAGGAATGGGAGGCCAACACCCCCTATTTCGAAGGCTGCATGCCGATCGAGGTGATGGCCTCGCGCGGGCCGGAAACGTTGCGCCATGGGCCGATGAAGCCGATGGGCCTCGACAATCCGCGCACCGGCCGCTGGCCCTATGCCGTGGTGCAGTTGCGGCAGGATAATGCGTCCGGCACGCTGTGGAACATGGTCGGGTTCCAGACCAAGCTGAAACATGGCGCGCAGGTCGAACTGTTCCGCACCATCCCCGGCCTGCAAAATGCCGAATTTGCGCGGCTCGGCGGACTGCATCGCAACACCTTCATCCAAAGCCCCAAGCTGCTCGACGCGACGCTGCGCCTCAAAAGCGCCCCGCATATCCGCTTCGCCGGGCAGATGACGGGCTGCGAAGGCTATGTCGAAAGCGCGGCGATCGGCCTCATCGCCGGGCGCTTCGCCGCGGCCGAACTGCTGGGCCAGACGCTGACGCCGCCGCCCGCCGACACGGCGCTCGGCGCGCTGCTCGGCCATGTGACCGGCAATGTCGCGACGGCGGACTATCAGCCGATGAACGTCAATTTCGGCCTCTTCCCGACGCTGGACGACGTCAAGAAAAAGCAGCGCAAGGAAGCCTATACCGCCCGCGCCCGCGCGTCGTTCGGCGCATGGATGGGCGAGATGGCGATCGCTTGACCCATCACACCGGCAAGGCGGTGGTATATTTGGTCGTGGACAGCGCGAAATGCGACGCGGCCCCCGCCACCGTCGGCTGAGCCAATAACGTGTGCATCAGGAACTGGTTATAATCGGCGACATCCGCCACCACGACCCGCAACAGATAGTCCCACTCGCCCGACATGGAGAAGCATTCGACGATTTCCGGGCAGGCATCGACAAACGTCTCAAAGGCGCTGCGCGGTTCGCGGGCGTGGCTGCGCATGCGGATATTGCACAGCACATTGACCCCGCGATCGACCTTGGCGGGATCGACCAGCCGCACCGCGCGGGTCAACACACCCGCCGCCTCCAGCGCCTTGATCCGGCGCCAGCAGGAGGCGGTCGATGCGCCGACCTGTTCGGCCAATTGCGCATGGGGGATGGCGGCATCGGCCTGCAATATGGCGATGATCCGCCGGTCGATCGCATCGATCTGATAGTCCTGTTTCATATCTTGCCCATATTTGATGAGATCATGTCCAATATTGCGCAGCAAAGCAGGAGATTGAAACCCTTTTTCACCTGATCCATGCAATATTATCGTCATGGCCCAAACTGACATAGAGCGCCCGGAAGGCACCGCCGAGGACTGGACGATCCCGCAGGATTGGGCCTCCTACACGCCGCAGGAACATGCGCTGTGGGACCGACTGTTCGCCCGCCAGGCACAGATGCTCCCCGACCGCGCCGTAGCGGAGTTCATGAACGGGCTGGATGTGCTGCGCATGACCCGGCCGGGCATCCCCGATTTCGAGGAACTGTCCGAACGGCTGATGAAGCTGACCGGCTGGCAGGTCGTCGCCGTGCCCGGCCTCGTCCCCGACCGGCTGTTCTTCGACCATCTCGCCAACCGCCGCTTCGTCGCCGGGCGCTTCCTGCGCACGCCCGACCAGATCGACTATTTGTCCGAACCCGACATTTTCCACGACGTCTTCGGCCATGTCCCCCTGCTCGCCAACCCCGCCTTCGCCGATTACATGCAGGCCTATGGCGAGGGCGGGCTGCGCGCCGATGGTCTGGGGGCGATCGACCGGCTGGCGCGGCTCTATTGGTACACGGTCGAATTTGGTCTGGTCCGCCAGGGCGACGACCTCAAACTCTACGGCGCGGGCATCGTGTCGTCCCATGGCGAATCCATCTACGCCCTGGACGATCCCTCCCCCAACCGGCTGGGCTTCGATCTCAAGCGGCTGATGCGCACCCGCTACCGCATCGACGATTATCAGCAGAGCTATTTCGTCATCGACAGTTTCGAGGATCTGCTGCGCCAGACGGTCGAAACCGACTTCGCCCCGCTCTACGCCCAATTGGACGGCCTGCCCGATTTCGACACCGACACCATCCTGCCCACCGACCGCGTCTTCACCCGCGGCACGCAGACCTATGCCAAGATAAAAAAGGAAGAGGAGCCGCAATGACCGCTACTGTAGACAATCCGCTGGGCCTTAACGGCTTCGAGTTCGCCGAATTCACCTCGCCCGATCCGGCGGCGATGGCGGCGCAGTTCGAACAATTGGGCTTCGTGCCGACGCACCGCCACCCGACCAAGAATATCACCCGCTACAAACAGGGCCGCATCAATCTGATGCTCAACCGCGACGATGCGGGGCGCGTCGCCGCCTTTCGCGGGGTCCATGGTCCCTCCGCCAGCGCCATGGCCTTCCGCGTCGCCGATCCACAGGCCGCGATGCGCTGGGCGCTCGACCATGGCGCGCAGGCGACCGAGGAGGATGATACGGTCATTCAGGGGATTGGCGGCTCCTACCTCTATTTCATGCCGGATGGCCAAGACCCCTATGCCGACTGGGCCGAATTTCCCGGCTGGCGGGAAGCGGAGGCGCAGAATAATGTCGGGCTCGACCTGCTCGACCATCTGACCCACAATGTCCGGCGCGGACAGATGCAGGTGTGGAGCGAATTTTACCGCACCCTCTTCGGTTTCGAAGAGCAAAAATTCTTCGACATCAAGGGCAAGGCGACCGGCCTCACCAGCCAGGCGATGATCGCGCCTGACCGCGCGATCCGCATCCCGCTGAACGAAAGCCAGGATGACAAGAGCCAGATAGAGGAGTTCATCCGCGACTATCATGGCGAAGGCATCCAGCATCTCGCGCTGACCACCGACAATATCTACGACACAGTCGAGAAATTGCGGGCGCGCGGCGTGCGGTTGCAGGACACGATCGAGACCTATTATGACCTGGTCGATAGCCGCGTCCCCGGCCATGGCGAGGATCTGGACCGGCTGCGCGCCAACCGCATCCTGATCGACGGCAGCGTAGAGACGGGTGAGGGCATTTTGTTGCAGATCTTCACCGAAAATATGTTCGGCCCGATCTTCTTCGAAATCATCCAGCGCAAGGGAAATGACGGTTTCGGCAACGGCAATTTCCAGGCCTTGTTCGAAAGCATCGAACTCGACCAAATCCGGCGGGGTGTCGTGTCGGTCGATGCCTGATCGCAACAGGGGGCAGCACCACCGCCCCCTGCCCTGGCATTAGCCGTAATGACTTTAGATTACGCAAAGTCCGTTCGTGCTGAGTAGAGATTGAGCTTGTCGAAGGCTCGTATCGAAGCATCCGCGTCTGGCCCAATCCTTCGATACGTCATTTCGACTTCGCTCAATGACTACTCAGGACGAACGGGTTTGAATAATGTCGTCACACTCGAAGCCCGCCGCCCGCCGAAGCGCGCATAGAGCGTCGGCAGCACGAACAGCGTCAGTAGCGTCGCCGACACCAGCCCGCCGATCACCACCGTCGCCAGCGGCTTCTGCACCTCCGCGCCTGACCCGGTCGCCAGCGCCATCGGCACGAAGCCGAGCGAGGCGACCAAAGCGGTCATCACCACTGGCCGCAGGCGGCGCATCGCCCCCTGCTCCGCCGCCCGTGCGCGCTCCATACCTTGCCCGATCAGTTCCTGGATCGCCGTCACCATCACCAATCCGTTGAGCACGGCAATGCCCGAGAGCGCGATGAAGCCCACCGCCGCCGACACGGAAAAGGGCACGCCCCGCAGAAACAGCGCCAGCACGCCACCGACCAACGCCAGCGGCACCCCGGTAAAGACGATCATCGCATCGCGCACATTGCCCAACGCCCCATAGAGCAGCAGCAGGATCAGCACGAAACAGGCAGGCACCACCAGCAATAGCCGATCCCGCGCCGACGCCAGATTTTCGAACTGCCCGCCCCATTCGAGATAGGCCCCCGCCGGCAAGCGCACGTCCGACGCAATCTCCGCCTGCGCGTCGGCGACCACGCTCGCCACGTCACGCCCGCGCACATTGGCCTGCACCACGATGCGGCGCTTGCCATTTTCACGGCTGATCTGGTTGGGCCCCGTCGTCACCGCGATCTCCGCCACGCTCGCCAGCGGCACAAAGGCGCCATCAGGCGTCGGCACGGGAATCTGCCCCACCGCCTCGATATCGGCCCGCTGCCGGTCATCGAGCCGGATTGTCACGGCAAAGCGCCGATCCCCCTCGAAGATCATGCCCGCATCGCGCCCGCCGATTGCGGCGGCCACCACATCCTGCACCGCCTTCGCCGACAGCCCCATCGCCGCCAGCGCCTCTCGCCGAGGCCGGATGTCGAGCATCGGCAGCCCCTCGGTCTGCTCGACCCGCACGTCCACCGCGCCGTCGGTACGCCGCAGGATCGTCGCGACCTGATTGGCGGTGCGCGCCATCGCATCGGCATCGTCGCCAAAGACCTTGACCGCTACGTCACCCCGCACGCCCGCAATCAATTCATTGAACCGCATCTGGATCGGCTGGCTGATTTCGAAGGCATTGCCGGGCAGCACCGCCAGTTTCTTCTCGACCGCCTCGACCAGTTCCGCCTTGGGCAGTTTTGGGTCGGGCCATTCGTCGCGCGGCTTCATGATGATGAAGGTGTCCGAGATGTTGGGCGGCATCGGGTCCGACGCCAGTTCCGCCGTGCCCGTCTTGGAAAAGACGAAGCGGACCTGCGGCAATGTGGCGATCGCCTTTTCGACATCGAACTGCATCGCCTGGCTCTGTTCGACCGACGTGCCCGGAATGCGCAGCAATTGCGCGGTCAGATCGCCCTCGTCGAGTTGCGGCAGGAACTCCTGCCCCAGCGTCAGGAACGCGCCGATCGCCAGCACGAACGCCGCCACCGCCACGCCCATCGTCCGCGTCGGCCGCCGCATCGCCTGGTCGAGGCCGGGCTCATAGCGCGTCTTGAGCCAGCCCATGATCCGCCCTTCCTTCTCCTCGACCGGCTTCGATAACAGCACCGCCAGCAGGGCCGGAACGAAAGTCAGCGAGAGGATGAAGGCGCAGACGAGCGCCAGGATGACCGTCAGCGCCATCGGCGTGAAGGTCTTGCCCTCAATCCCCGTCAGCGTCAGCAACGGGACGTAGACGAGGATGATGATCGCCTGACCATAGACAGACGGCCGGATCATTTCCCGCGCCGCGCCCACGACCACGGCCAGCCGCTCGTCCAGCGTCAGCACCCGGCCTTCGCGGTGCTGCCCTTCGGCGATCCGCCGCAACGCATGTTCGACGATGATGACTGCGCCATCGACGATCAGGCCGAAATCAAGCGCGCCCAGGCTCATGAGATTGGCCGACACGCCGCCCTGCAACATACCGAAGCTGGTCATCAACATGGTGATCGGGATCACCAGCGCCGCAATCAGCGCCGCGCGGAAATTGCCGAGCAGCACGAACAAGACGACGACGACCAGCAACGCGCCTTCGGCCAAATTCTTGGCCACCGTGTTGATGGTCGAATGGACCAGCGCGGTGCGATCCAGCACCGGCTGAACGATGACGTCGGTGGGCAGGGAAGCGTTGATCTCCTCCAGCCGCCGAGCGACCGCCGACGCCACGGTGCGGCTATTCTCGCCCACCCGCATGACCGCCGTGCCGACCACGACCTCGCGCCCGTTTTCGGAGGCCGACCCCATGCGGATCGCCTGCCCCGTCCGGACCGTTGCGACCTGGCTCAGCAGGATCGGCACGCCCTCGCGCGTCGCGATCACGGTGCGCGACAGATCTTCGGCCCCGGTCAGCCGCGCATCGGATCGGACCGCCAGCCCCTCGCCATTGCGATCGACCACGCCCGCGCCGACCGCATTATTATTCTCCTCCAATGCCCGCGCCAGATCGTCGATGCTAATCCGCAACGCCGCCAACCGCGCGAGATCGGGCACGACCTGAAACTGCTTCACATAGCCGCCGATCGAATCGACCCCGGCCAGCCCCGGCGTATTTTTGAGCAGCGGCGCGACGATCCAGTCCTGCGCGGTGCGCAGATAGGTCGCCTGATCCGCCTGGCTCACCAGCCGCTCGCCCTCCGGCGTGATATAGCTGCCATCGGGTTGCAGCCCCGGTTCGCCCGGATCATGCTGATCATCCTTGCGATGGGCGAGGTGGACGGTCCACATATAGACCTCGCCCAGTCCCGTCGCGATCGGCCCCATTTCCGGCGTCACGCCCGCAGGCAGGCTTTCGGCCAAGCCCGCCAGCCGTTCATTCACCTGCTGCCGGGCGAAGTAGATGTCGGTGGAATCGGTGAAGACCGCGGTAATCTGGGCAAAACCGTTGCGGCTCAAGGACCGACTATATTCCAGCCCTTCGATGCCCGACAGCGCGGTTTCGATGGGAAAGGCGACCTGTTTCTCGACCAGTTCGGGCGAGAGGGAGGGCGCACGGACATTGACCTGCACCTGGTTGTTGGTGATGTCGGGCACTGCGTCGATCGGCAGGCGCTGAAGCGCCCAGCCGCCGATGAGGCAGGCGATGAGGGTCAGCAGCAGCACCAGCCAGCGCCGCGCGACCGCGAATGTGACGATCCGGTCAATCATCGATCAATGCCCATGTTCCGCTTCGCCCTTGCCGAGTTCGGCCTTGAGCGTGAAGCTGCCGGTGGCGGCGATCCGCTCGCCGCCTTTCAGTCCCTTGGTGACGATGACGCGATCGCCGCTGACTGGTCCGAGTTCGACCGGAACCGCCTGAAACCCGGTGCGGGTGCGCACGAACACGCTGCTCTTGCCCTCGACCGTCTGCACCGCGATCTGCGGCACGGCGATAGCGCGCCCGCCATCCCTGGACGGCAGGTCGACGGCAGCGGAGACATTTTCGCCCACACGCCATTCCCCGTCGCGATTGTCGATCGTGGCGATGACCGGCACCAGCCGGGTCTGCGCGTCGAGGATCGGCGATACGAAGCTGATGCGCGCCTGCGCCGTGCGCCCCGGCGCGGTAACGGTGACAATGCCACCCGGTCGCAAGGTTGCCGCATCGGCGGCTGACAGCGACAAGGTGACCGAGAGCTTGCCAAGATTGGCGACGCGATAGAGTTCGGTGTCGGCCGCCACGACCTGCCCCAGCATAGCAGTGCGGCTGACCACCTGCCCGCCAATCGGCGAGGACAGGCTGACGCGGTTGAGGCCACCGCCCGCGCGGCCCGTCGCCGCCAATTGCTGCTGCGCCAGCCGCAGCGCAATCCCCGCCTCGGTCGCGCTCGTGCGCGCCGCGATCAGATCCTGTTCGGGCGATACACGCTCGGCAAACAGCCTTTGCTCCCGCCCCAAATTGCTGCGTGCCAGTGCCAGCCGGGCGCGGGCCGCCTCGATCTCGCCCTGCATCTGCGCCGCCTCGCGGCTTTCGATGACGGCCAGCGGATCGCCCCGCCGCACCGCCTCGCCCAGATTGCGATGAAGCGCGACCACGCGCCCGCTCACTGCCGCGGTCACCACCTGCATCCCCTGCGGATCGGCATCGATCGTCGCGGGCAGGCTTGCCGCCCCGCCTGATCCCGCCATGCCGACCGGCACCAGCAATATGCCCGCGCTGCGGATCTGCGCGTCGGACAGGGTGATTGCCCCCTCCTCTTCCGCATGATCCTCCTCGCCCTCCTCCTCGGCATGGCCCGCTTCTTCATGCGCTTCATTTTGCGGCGCGCTTTCACCACAGGCGACAAGCGCGAACGATAGCGGCAGCGCCGCTGACAATATCCAGCTCTTCATCGGATCAATCTTTCGCAAACAGGGATGCCGGGGCGACCAGCCGGTCACGGCGCGCCGAAGCATCATGATAGGTGGCCAGCGCATCGATCGCGGCCATGCGGGTGTCGAGCAGCGCGCGTTCGGCTTCGATCAGGTCGATCTGCCCGAACTTGCCCTCACGATAACCGATGCGCGCGATCCGCGCCGCCTCCTGCGCGGCGGCAAGCGCCGGGCCGCTGGCGATGCGCGCGGCGATTTCGGCATTGGCGACTTCCGCATCGGCCGAGGCGATGGCCTGGTCGAGCTGGATTTCGGTCATCCGCCGGGTCGCGTCGGCGCGTTGCCGTTCTGCCCGCGCCTGCGCCTGCGCCGCGCCGCCATTGTCGAATATCTGCAACGGAATGTTGATGCCCATCAGCATCGCGGTGTCGTTGCTGCCCGACAGGCGGCGTGGCCCGGCGAACAATTGCAGGTCAGGCACCCGCTGCGCACCGGCCAGCCGCACTTGGGCATCGGCCGTTGCTACATCGAGCGCAGCGGCGCGAGCGGTCAGCATGTCGCTCACGGCTGCGCGATCGACCGGCCCCGCCACCGCCAGCGTCTCGAACCAGCGCAGGTCAAGCGCACCTGCTACTGGCGCGCCGATCATCCGGCCCAGATTGGCGCGGGCGACATTGGCCAGTCGTTCGGCCTGTTCCTGCGTCGCCTGCGCATTGAGATGCGCCAGTTCCGCCCGCTGCGCCTCCAAAGGCGAGGCCCGCCCCGCGCGGACGCGCACCTGCGCCGACCGCAAGGCTTCCGCCGCAATCGTCACCTGCCGCTGCGCCACGCTTGCCCGCTCCGCTGCCGAAACGGCAGTGACATAGGCCTGCGTCACGGCCAGCCGCAGGTCGGCGGCAATCACCGCTTGCTCGATCTGCGCGCGATCCTGCTGCGCATTGGCCAGCGCAACCCGCGCCGGCCGCTTGCCGCCCAGTTCCAGAGGCAGCGTCACCTGCGCCGTCGTCTCGGCGCTGCGAAAGCCCCGATAGTCGCCGCTGCCCGCGACATTTTCGGTCTGGATATTCAGTTCGGGATTGGGCCGCAGCCCGGCGACGCTACGCGCCGCCTGCGCGGCCAGCACGCCCGCCGCGCCGCCTTCGATCGCGGGCGATGTCGCACCCGCGCGTTCCAGCGCCTGCGCCAGCGTAAAGGAGGGTTCGTCCGCCCGCGCCACAATGGCGCTGGTGCAGCAGGACACGGCCAGACAGGCCGCAAGGATGCGTTTCATGAAGACAATTCCTGAAATCAACGAGAAAGGAACCGCGACGCCGGGCGAGCGCGGTCTATTCGGTCGATGTCAGGCGATGGGCGGGCGCAATGTGCGGGCAGGCTCCACAGCGGCCAGGCGCTGCACCGGAGGAATCATCGGCTGGTCGCGGGTCGCCGCCGTCCCATCAAAGGAGACGCGCGATCCCGCCGTGCCGACATGATGGCCATGACAGCCGCCATGATGATGCGGCAGGCCATTATCCGCGTCGCCGGGTTGCAGGTCGCCATGCATGTCGGCCGCGCTAATCGACAGGCTGCTCTCATCCTCGACGCAGCCGAAGGCCTCGGTCGCATGCGCGAGCGTTCCCATCCCCATGGAGAGGAGAATCATGAACGCCGCAAAGAAAGACAGCAAACCCCGCATGTCTTGGCCATAACAGTCTTGCACGCGCCTGTCATCGTCCGCTGATAGGGGCGGCTGCTTATCGAAAACTTTACCCTGTCCGCGCTAGGACGGGTGCCTGTTTGGATTGCCGGGATTGCCGATGCGCTTTGTTCTGACCCTGCCCCTGATCGCCGCGCTGGCTGCGCCGCAAGCCGCCCATGCCCAGATCGCCGTCGCCGATAGCGGCGACACCGGCTGGATGATGGTCTGCGCGCTACTGGTCCTGCTTGCGGCCCTGCCGGGGTTGATGCTGCGCCATGCGGGCCTGGTCAATGTCCGCAACGCGCTCTCAGTCATGGCCCAGGGCGCGGGCGTCATCGCGACCGTGTCGCTGGCCTGGGCGATCGTCGGCTACAGCCTCGCTTATGCACCGGGCAGCGCCTGGCTGGGCGGCGGCGCGAACCTGCTGCTCGCCAATCTCGCGCAATTGCGCGAGGGGCTGACGGTCCCTGAATCCGCTTTCGTCCTGTTCCAGCTCACCCTTGCCCTGCTCGCCGCCTGCCTGCTGGTGGGCGCAGTCGCAGAACGCACGCGGATCGGCTGGTTCCTCGGCTTCGCGCCGCTGTGGCTGTTACTCGTCTATGCGCCGATCACCCACGCTGTGTGGGGCGGCGGCTGGCTCGCGGATTTGGGCGTCATGGATTTCGCCGGCGGTCTGGTCGTCCATGGCGTCGCGGGCTTCTCCGCCCTTGCCATCGCACTGATCGCCGGGCGCAGGCGCGATCACGCCAGTGTCGGGCATACTCTGGTGCTTAGCCTTGCGGGCGGGGCGCTGCTGTGGATCGGCCTGTCCGGCATGGTCGGCGGCTGGGCGCTCGGCGCGACCGACGATGCCGCGACCGCGTTGCTCAATCATCATTTCGCCGCCTGCGCCGCTGCCCTCACCTGGGCGCTGCTCGATCGCATATTGGGCAAGCGCACCACCGCCACCGGCATCCTGTCGGGTGCTTTGGCGGGGATCGCCGCCATCGCCGCCTCGGCCGCGCTGGTCGGCACCGGCGGCGCGATGCTGATCGGCGTGATCGCTGCGTTCATCTGCCGCCTCGCTCAACCCCTCGTCGCTGGACGAGTAGACGACAGCGCCAGCGTTTTCGTCATCCACGGCCTCGGCGGCGCGACCGGCATTCTGCTCCTGCCCGTCTTCGCCCTCCCGCTGATGGGCGGGGTCGGCTTCGACATCGGCATCACGCTGACCGGCGCGCTGATCTCACAGGCCATCGGCCTCGTCATCGTCGCGCTCTGGGCCATGGTGGGCAGCGCCATCGCCGCGCTGATCGTCTCGATGCTGATCCCCATGCGCGCCACCGCGCAGGAGGAAGCCGATGGCCTTGATCTGGCGCAGCATGGCCAGCAGGGCTGGGACTTCCGCTAGACGCCATGGCCGTCGCCGTCGCCATTTTCGCCCATCAGGAAGAGCGCCGGATCGGTGCCTGCCTGGCCTCGCTTCCGCTCGACCGGCCCGACACCTACTTCCATGTGCTGGTCAACGGCACGACCGACGCCACCGTCGCCCGCGCCAAGGCGGCCGCGGGCGAGCGCGTCAATTTCATCGTCCACGACATCAAAGCAGGCGGCAAGTCGCGCACCTGGAACCATATGGTCCATGGCCTGCTGACCGGGACCGAAGACGCCGTCATCTTCATGGACGGCGACGCGCAGATCGTCGCCGGGTCGATCGACGCGCTGGTGGCGGACCTTGCCGCGCACCCCCACGCCAATGCCAGCGCAGGCATGCCGATGAACGGGCGCATGGCCGATTTCTACCGCCGCAACCTCAAAATCGAAGGCGGCCTGTTCGGCGATCTCTATGCTTTGTCGGGACCGTTCGTCGCGGCGATCCGCGCGCGCGGTCTGCGCCTGCCGGACGATCTGATCGGCGACGATGGCCTGGTCGCCGCCTGGGCGCATACTAATCTCGCCAGCGATGCCGACTGGCAGCATGGGCGCGTACTGGCCTGCGACGCGGCGGGCTTTCTGTGCGAGCAGGTCAGCCTCGCCCGCCCCTCGACCTGGACGATGCAATATAAGCGGCTGATCAATTATTCGGTGCGTTTCTTCCAGAACCGGATCGTGTCGGACATCATGACGCGGGAGGGACCGGACGGCCTACCCCCGCGCCTCGCCAGCCTCTATGCCGACTGGCTCCCGCGCTTCCGCCCGCGCCCCGGCCTCACCGGCTGGTTCGACCGCAAGGCCCTGGCGCGGATGCGCAAAGCGCTTTAGCGGTCGCGGCCCGCCAGTTCCTTGTTCACGAACAGGGCAAAGCCGGTGACGATCGCGCCCGACAGCAGATAGGCACCCGACGCCGCCAGCCCGAACTCGGTCGAGATCAGCAACGCCACCAGCGGCGCGAACCCTGCGCCCACCAACCAGGCCAAATCCGACGTCAGCGCCGATCCGGTATAGCGCGTCGCCGACCGGAAGTTGGACGCCACCACACCCGACGACTGGCCAAAGCTCAGCCCCAGCAGGATGAAGCCGATCACCATGAACGCCACTTCACCCAGATCGCCGCCATTGAGTAACAACGGCGCGGCCACCGCGAAAAAGGCCGTTCCCACCGCCGAATAGCCGAGCAGCCGACGCCGGCCGATCATGTCCGCGACGAAGCCCGACACGATGATCGCCAGCACACCAACGAATGCGCCGATCACCTCGATCATCAAGAAGCGTTCCAGCGGCTGGTCGGTGTAGAGCGCGATCCACGACAGCGGGAACACCGTGACCATATGAAACAGCGCGAAACTGGCTAGTGGCGCGAAAGCCCCGATCACGATGTTGCGCCCTTCGCTGCGCACGGTTTCGATCACCGCCGAGGGCTGCAACTCGCGCGCTTCATAGAGCCGCGCAAATTCCTCCGTCACCACGATCCGCAACCGCGCGAACAGCGCAACGACGTTGATCGCAAAAGCGACGAAGAAGGGATAGCGCCAGCCCCAGCTCAGGAAATCGGCTTCCGACAGGCTTGACAGGAAGAAAGCGAACAGCCCCGCCGCCACGATCAGCGCCAGCGGCGCGCCCAATTGCGGCATCATCGCATACCAGCCGCGCTTGGCCTGCGGCGCGTTGAGCGACAGGAGCGAGGCAAGCCCGTCCCATGTCCCGCCCAGCGCCACGCCCTGCCCGGCGCGGAACAGCGCCAGCAGCACCGCCGACCCATGGCCGATCGTCTCATAACCCGGCAGGAAGGCGATGGCCGCCGTCGATCCGCCCAGCAGGAACAGTGCGATGGTCAGCTTCACGCCGCGCCCGAACTGCCGGTCCACCGCCATGAAGATCAACGAACCGATCGGCCGCGTCACGAAGGCCAGCGCGAAGATGGCGAAGGACCAGAGCGTCCCTTCCAGCGGCGACAGATAGGGAAAGACATGCGCCGGGAAGACGATGCACGATGCGATCGCATAGACGAAGAAGTCGAAAAATTCCGACGTCCGGCCAATGATCACGCCGATGGCAATCTCGCCCGGCGCGATCTTCTTGCCGTCATGGGCGTGAAGATTGCGCATGTCGCGTTCCGCCTGGGTGGCGTTGGTCTCCAGGTCAGGGCCGGGCGTGGTCGTCGCGGAGGTCATGGCGTAAAACAGGCCTTCATGCTGCGGGAACGATCGGGCGTCGCATATGGCTGCACGGCGAATCATTCGGATGGTCAAACATAGCCATGCCCTATTTCGCCACTGCGCAGGGATAGGACAAAAGGTCCAATGTCACCCCGGAATTTTCCGGACTAGACGAACCGCATGATCGCCCGCACGCCCGCCAAAAGCCGCGCATTTCTGCGCCGATTCGCTCCCCTGCTGCTGCTGCCGCTCGGCGCTTGCAACTGGGTGGTCATGTCGCCGTCGGGCGATGTTGCAATGCAGCAACGCGACCTCATCCTGATATCGACCGCGCTGATGCTGCTGATCGTCCTGCCCGTCATGGGCACGATCGGGTGGTTCGCGTGGAAATATCGCGCCAAGGCGCAGGCGGAGGATTATGATCCCGACTGGGATCATTCCACCAGCCTCGAACTGCTGATCTGGTCGGCCCCGCTACTGATCATCATCGCGCTGGGCGCGGTAACCTGGACCAGCACGCATCTGCTCGACCCCTATCGCCCGATCGAGCGCATCGATTCGGCGCGCAAGGTCGATCCTGCGGCCAAGCGCCTGCAGGTCGAAGTGGTGGCGATGGATTGGAAGTGGCTATTCATCTACCCCGAACTCGGCATCGCGACGGTGAATGAGCTGGCCGCGCCGGTCGATCGCCCAATCGAGTTCAAGATCACCTCCTCCACCATCATGAACAGCTTTTTCGTGCCGGCGCTGGCGGGTCAGATCTATGCGATGCCCGGCATGCAGACGACGCTCCACGCCGTCGCCAACAAGCCCGGCACGTTCGACGGCTTCTCCGCCAACTATTCCGGCGCAGGCTTCTCCAACATGCGCTTCAAGTTCCACGCCATGGATCAGGGCGGGTTCGACCAGTGGGTCGCGCGCGTGAAGGCCAGCGGCGCGACGCTCGACCGCGCGACCTATGTGAAGCTGGAACAGCCGAGCGAGAAGGTGAAGCCGATATATTTTGCGGGCGTTGAACCCCGCCTGTTCCACGCCGCGCTCAACATGTGCGCGCAACCGGGCAAGCGCTGCATGGACGAGATCATGATGACCGACATGCACGGCGGCGCGGGTAAGGAATCGGCCCACGATACCAAGGGCCTGCGCCATGACGGCACGATCGACGTCGGCGGCTATCACCCGGTCGAACCCGGCAAGAAGGGCGAGATCGCCCAGCCCGCCGGCATGACTCCGGCGGCGGAGCGTACGCCTGCCGAACAGGGCAGCCAGGCACCGGGGCAGCAGGATCATGAGGGGCATCATGGGCATTAGAAAACCCACATCCGTTCGTGTCGAGCGTAGTCGAGACACATCATGCACTGTGCCAGCGTTTCTCGACTTCGCTCGAAACGAACGGATGTTGTTAGCGAACACTCGCAGTTCGCGTCCCTTCCCCCTTTCAAGGCCGTAACGCCCATGTCCCCGCATCCCGCCTCCGAAAATAGTGGCATCTGGAAGCTGATCTTCGGTCGTCTCGACTGGAGTTCGCTCCCGCTGCATGAGCCGATCGTCGTCGGCACCTTCCTCATGGTCGCGCTGGGGGGCGCGGTGGTGTTCGGGCTGGTCACGAAATATAAACTCTGGGGCACGCTCTGGAACGACTGGTTCACCACCGTCGATCATAAGCGCATCGGCATCATGTATATGATCCTGGGGCTCATCATGTTCCTGCGCGGCTTTGCCGACGCGATCATGATGCGGTTGCAGCAGGCGATGGCGTTCAACGGTTCCGAAGGTTATCTGAACGCCCATCATTACGACCAGATTTTCACGGCGCACGGCGTCATCATGATCTTCTTCGTCGCGATGCCGATGATCACCGGGATCATGAACTATATCGTCCCGCTCCAAATCGGCGCGCGCGATGTGTCCTTCCCCTTCCTCAATAATTTCAGCTTCTGGATGACCACGGCGGGCGCGATCATCGTCATGATGTCGCTGTTCGTGGGCGAATTTGCGCGCACTGGCTGGCTCGCTTATCCGCCGCTGTCGGGCATCGCCTATTCGCCGGGCGTCGGCGTCGATTATTATATCTGGGGCTTGCAGATAGCGGGCATCGGCACATTGTTATCGGGCGTCAACCTGATCGCGACCATCGTCAAGATGCGCGCGCCCGGCATGACGATGATGAAGATGCCCATCTTCACGTGGACCTCGCTCTGCGCCAACGTGCTGATCGTCGCCGCTTTCCCGGTGCTGACCGCCGTATTGGCGCTGCTCAGCCTCGACCGCTATATCGGCACCGCCTTCTTCACCAACGACATGGGCGGCAACCCCATGATGTATGTGAACCTGATCTGGATCTGGGGTCACCCGGAAGTCTATATTCTCATCCTACCGCTGTTCGGCGTCTTCTCCGAAGTCACCTCGACCTTCTCGTCCAAGCGCCTCTTTGGCTATAGCTCGATGGTCTATGCGACGATCGTCATCGCGTTGCTCAGCTATCTCGTCTGGCTGCACCATTTCTTCACCATGGGGTCGGGCGCCAGCGTCAATAGCTTCTTTGGCATCACGACGATGGTCATCTCCATCCCGACCGGGGCCAAGCTCTTCAACTGGCTCTTCACCATGTATCGCGGCCGCATCCGCTATGAACTGCCGATGATGTGGACGGTCGCTTTCATGCTGACCTTCACCGTGGGCGGCATGACCGGCGTGCTGCTCGCCGTGCCACCGGCCGACTTCGTGCTGCACAACTCGCTGTTCCTGATCGCGCATTTCCATAATGTGATCATCGGCGGCGTGCTGTTCGGCCTGTTCGCGGCGATCAACTATTGGTGGCCAAAGGCGTTCGGCTTCCGGCTGGAAACGACCTGGGGCAAGCGCAGCTTCTGGCTGTGGGTCGTGGGCTTCTGGACCGCCTTCATGCCGCTCTATGTGCTGGGCCTGATGGGCGTCACTCGCCGGATGCGCGTGTTCGATGATCCGAGCTTGCAAATCTGGTTCCAGATCGCGGCGCTGGGCGCGGTGATGATCGCGGCGGGCATCGCCTGCATGTTCATCCAGTTCGCGGTCAGCATCAAGAATCGCGATCAACTGCGCGACACGACCGGCGATCCCTGGGACGGCCGCACGCTGGAATGGGCGACCAGTTCGCCGCCGCCAGACTATAATTTCGCCTTCACGCCCGTCATCCATGATGGCGACGCCTGGGCGGACATGAAGAAGCGCGGCTATCAGCGTCCCCTGACCGGCTACAAGGCGATCCATATGCCGTCCAATACCGCAACCGGCCTGATCATCGCCGGCCTGTCCGTGGCCTTCTCCTTCGGCATGATCTGGTACATCTGGTGGCTGGCGGGCCTGTCCTTCGTCGGCATCCTCGCCGTCGCGATCGGCCATACCTTCAACTATAAGCGCGACTTCACCATCCCGCAGGATGTGGTCGAGCGCACCGAGGGCGAGCGCAGCGCGCTGCTCGCAACACAGGGCTAACATCATGGCCACACGCTCCAAGATCGACCCCGCCTTCCTCGACCAGGACGGCAAGCCCCTCTTCCATCTGGGCGAGGAACCGCATCATCCCGAAGGCTCCAGCACGTCGCTGGGCTTCTGGATCTACCTGATGAGCGACTGCCTCATCTTCGCCTGCCTTTTCGCCACCTATGCGGTGCTGAGCGGCAGCTTTGCCGCGGGGCCGGGGCCGCGCGACCTGTTCGACCTGAACCTCGTCGCGCTCAACACCGCGATGCTGCTTTTCTCGTCCATCACTTATGGCTTTGCCATGTTGTCGATGGAAAAGAACAGGGTCGCAGCGACCCAGGGCTGGCTGGCCATTACCGGCCTGTTCGGCCTCGCCTTCCTTGGCATCGAACTCTACGAATTCGCGCACCTCATCCATGAGGGCGCGACGCCGCAGCGGTCGGGCTTCCTGTCCGCCTTCTTCGCGCTGGTCGGCACCCATGGGCTGCACGTCACCTTCGGCATCATCTGGCTGGTGACGCTGATGGTACAGGTCGCCAAAAAGGGGCTGATCCCCGCCAACCAGCGCCGCCTGATGTGCCTCAGCATGTTCTGGCATTTCTTGGACGTCATATGGATCGGCGTCTTCACCTTCGTCTATCTCATGGGGATGCTGCGATGAGCGCGCACGATCACGACACTCACGGCGAGGCGTATGGCGCCCACGGCACGATGGGCAGCTATATGATCGGCTTTGGCCTGTCGGTCATCCTGACGGCCATCCCCTTCTGGCTGGTGATGACCGGCTATTTCGCCAATCCGCAGACGACTGCCTTCATCATCATGGCCTTCGCGGTCGTGCAGATCGTCGTCCACATGATCTACTTCCTGCACATGAACACCCGGTCGGAAGGCGGCTGGTCGATGATGGCGCTGATGTTCACGCTGGTCCTGGTGGTCATCACCTTGTCCGGTTCGATGTGGGTCATGTATCATCTCAACACCAACATGATGCCGGCCATGACGCATGACATGAGCCAAATGCCGTGACATCTACATGCTTCTAGCAGACATCCAGAACCACAACGGTTTGGCATTGGCGATTGTGTAGTTCTCAAACCCGGCACCAAAATCCTCCCCTGAAAGGGGAGGGGGACCACGAAGTGGTGGAGGGGTGTCGCCCTATCGATGGGCCGACACCCCTCCGTCTGGCCTGCGGCCCGACACCTCCCCTACGAGGGGAGGATGACCGATGACATTGGCAAATAAGGCGAAATTTCCGATCGGCCTGACGCTGATCGCGGCAATACTGTTCACGACCCTATGTACGCTTGGCGTCTGGCAGGTCGAACGGCTGGCATGGAAACGCGATTTGATTGTCCGGGTCGCTGTCCGCATTCACGCCCCGCCGGTGCCTGCCCCCGCCACGGCGACCAAATCCGACGAATATCGCCGCGTCGCCGCGACCGGCACCTTCCTCCATGATCGCGCGACCCTGGTCCAGGCCTCGACTGTCCGCGGCCCCGGCTTCTGGGTGCTGACCCCGATCCGGCGCGCGGATGGTTCGACGCTACTGATCAATCGCGGCTTCGTGCCCCCCGACGCCCGCACCCGCTACACCCGCCCGACGGGGCCAGTCCGCATTACCGGCCTGCTGCGCCTGACCGAGCCGGGCGGCGGCTTCCTGCGCGACAATGACCCCGCGGCCGACCGCTGGTATTCGCGCGACGTTGCTGCCATCGCCGCCGCCCGCGCCCTGCCCGCCACGCTGCCTTATTTCATCGACGCTGATGCCGGACCACAGCTCGACGCCCTGCCCATCGGCGGGCTGACCGTGGTGCAATTCCCCAACAACCATCTTGTCTACGCCATCACCTGGTTCGCGCTGGCGGCGATGGTCGCGGGTGCCTATATCTTCGTCATGCGTCAGTCAGGAAAAGATCGCCGGGCATGAAGGGCAGCACGCCCCTGCGCGCGCGCTGGCTCCCCAGCCAATGGTCCGCCGATGCGGCCGGGCGCAAGAATATGGCGCTGCTGGTGCAGTTGCGCTGGATCGCGATCGCCGGGCAAGTCGCGACCATCCTGATCGTCCATTATGGCATGGACATCCGCCTGCCCTTCCCGTCCATGCTGGTCGTGCCCTGCATCGCGGCCGCCATGAACCTTGGCAGCATGATGGTTCTGCGGCGGCGCACCGACATCAGCCATGCCGAACTCTTCCTGGCGCTGCTGTTCGACGTGCTGGCGCTGACCACCCAACTGTATCTAAGCGGCGGCGCGACCAACCCCTTTATCTCGCTCTATCTGGTGCAGGTGGCGCTGGGCGCTGTCCTGCTCCACCGCTGGAGCGTATGGGGCATCGTTGCCATATCCTCGCTCTGCGCCGCGATGCTCTCGCTCGTCTATCGCCCGCTGGATCTGAGCGAAGCGTTCGAGGGCCGCCTGTTCGACCTGCATATCATCGGCACCTGGATCTGCCTGACGATGATCGCGGTGCTGCTCGTCCTGTTCATGACCCGCATCACCCGCAACCTGCAACAGCGGGAAGCCTATCTCGCCCGGTTGCGGCAGCAGGCGGCGGAGGAGGAGCATATCGTCCGCATGGGCCTGCTCGCATCGGGCGCGGCGCATGAATTGGGCACGCCGCTCGCGCAACTCGCCGTCGTGCTGGGCGACTGGCGGCACATGCCCGAAATCACCGGCCACCCCGCTTTGGTCGAGGAAGTCGGCGAGATGGAAACCGCCATCAAACGCTGCAAGGCGATCCTGTCGGGTATCCTCATGTCGGCCGGCGAAGCGCGCGGCGAAGCGCCGCAAATCACCAATGTCCGCGACTTCGTCGATGCCATCGCCCGCGACTGGCGCGGCGCCAATCCCGGCATGCCGCTGCGCTGCGATTTCGGCCCGCACGATTATCCGCGCATCGTCGCCGATCCGGTGATCCGCCAGGCCGTCACCAACCTGCTCGACAATGCGCGCGAAGCGGGTGCGACCTATATCGACATGCTCATCAGCCGCGACAATCGCTGGCTCCACATCGCCGTGCGCGACAATGGCCCCGGCTTTAGCGAAGAGATGCTGGCCGATGTCGGCAAACCCTATCGGTCGAGCAAGGGCAAACAGGGCGGCGGCCTCGGCCTCTTCCTGGTGGTCAATGTCGTGCGCAAGCTGGGCGGGCGCGTCAATGCCAGTAACAGTGTGGAAGGCGGCGCGATGATCCTGCTGCGGCTGCCGCTCGCGACTCTGGCCTTGGAGGAGGGCAAGAATGACATCTGAACGGCTGTTGCTGATCGTCGAGGATGACGAAGCCTTCGCCCGCACGCTCAAACGCTCGTTCGAGCGGCGCGGCTATAGCGTCCTGCTCGCCGACAGCCTGGAAACGGTCAACGCCTACCTCGCCGACCACCGCCCCGGCTTTGCCGTCGTGGACCTCAAGCTCGGCCCCCAGTCCGGCCTCGCCTGCGTGCAGGCGCTCCACGCCCATGTCCCCGCGATGCTCATCGTCGTGCTGACCGGCTTTGCCAGCATCGCGACTGCCGTCGATGCGATCAAACTGGGCGCCACCCATTATCTCGCCAAACCGTCCAACACCGACGACATAGAAGCCGCCTTCGCCCGCTCCGGCGGCGACCCCGACACCCCGCTCGCCCCCCGCCCGACATCGATCAAGACGCTGGAATGGGAACATATCCACGAAGCGCTCAAGGACAGCGATTTCAACATCTCCGAAGCCGCCCGCCGTTTGGGCATGCACCGCCGGACGCTCGCACGCAAACTGGCCAAGCGCCAGGTTGGTTGACGGCGCATTTCCACCGTGGCAATGGGCACTCCAACGCGGGTGTAGCTCAATGGTAGAGCAGCAGCTTCCCAAGCTGACGACGGGGGTTCGATTCCCCTCACCCGCTCCACCCTCACCGATAGATTAATAAAGCGCGTCGGCATCCTTTGGCGGGATCGCGCCGCGACGGCCGATATTCCATCCGGCCGGCCGATGCCCGGCCAGCGCGGCGTCCACCGGGGTCGCGCCGCCCAGTCGGGCGTGGAGATAGCCGCCGTTGAACGCATCGCCCGCGCCGCTCGAATCGATCACCTCCAGCGCGCGGGGAATGGGCACGACCTGCCCGTCGACCAGGCAGCCGTCGCCGCCCAGCTTGACGATGATCTCCCGCCCCTCGCCCGCGCGCCAGCGTGTCGCGGCATCCTGCGCATCATCGGCCTCGCCCATCTCCACTTCGTCCGCCAGCGTCGGCAGCCCAATATCGGCGATCGCAATCGCCCGATCGCGCCAAATCTGCGCGGTGGCGGCATCATCCCACAAGCGCGCGCGGTAATTGCCGTCGAAGGCGACCTTGCCGCCCCCCGCCCGCACCGCCGCGCACAGGTCCAGCAACGCCTCTCGCCCCTCATCGGGCAGGATGGCGAGGGTGATCAGCGAGAAATAGAGCAGGTCCGATTGCGCCGCCGCCGCGACCATCGCCGCGCTATCGGGCAGCGCGAACATCCGCCGTGCCGCTGCTTCGCTGCGCCAATAATGGAAGCTGCGTTCCCCGCTCGCGTCCGTCTCGATCGCATAGAGGCCCGGCAACCGATCGGCGGCGCGCAGCACCAGCGAGGTATCCACGCCCTCGGCTTCCCATGCCGCACACAGGTCGGCGCTCATCGGGTCGCTGCCCATCGCGCTTGCCAGCCGGACCCTGTTACCAAAGCGGGCGAGATGAACCGCCGTATTGATGACATCGCCGCCATAACGCAGGTTCCAACTATCGCCCGTTCCCCGGCTCAGTTCCAGCATGGCCTCACCAATCACCGTGACCGTCACATCCTTGCCCATGCCCAAATCCCGTCCTGCCAAAGCTGTCAATGCGCGGGCGTGGTGGCGCAGAGCCGCGGCGCAAGTCAAGCCATCCACGCACAGGCTCTATTGGGAGATGGGGGAACGATCACGCGGTTGCGGCGTTTGCCTTAAGGCAAGGGGATGACGTCATGATCATGGCGTCCTGATCGGGAATATAATGAACAAGGGTCTATCCGATTATACGGGCAACCGTTTCGAATTGCTGGTTGAGAGCGTTACGGACTATGCCATCTACATGCTCGACGCCGACGGGGTTGTGGCGAGTTGGAACGCAGGCGCTGAGCGGTTCAAAGGCTATGCGGCCGACGAGATCATAGGCCAGCATTTTTCGCGTTTCTACACGCCAGAGGATCAGGCGACCGGCGTTCCCACCCTTGCCCTCTATACCGCCGATCATGATGGCCGGTTCGAAGCCGAAGGCTGGCGTGTGCGTAAGGATGGCTCTCGCTTCTGGGCAAATGTCGTCATAGACCCGATCCGCGATGCCCAGGACGGCCATCTTCTGGGGTTTGCCAAGATCACCCGTGACCTGACCGAGCGGCGCGCGGTGCAGGAAGCGCTCCGCACCAGCGAGGAGCGGTTTCGCCTGCTGGTCGAAAGCGTCACGGATTATGCCATCTACATGCTCGATCCCGTGGGCACCATCACCAGTTGGAACATGGGGGCAGAACGCTTCAAGGGCTATAAGGCCGACGAAATTCTCGGCCAGAATTTCGCCCGCTTCTATTCGGAAGAGGACCGGCTGGCCGGCCTGCCGTCGCGCGCGCTGCACACCGCCGAACGCGAAGGCCGGTTCGAGGCCGAAGGCTGGCGCATCCGCAAGGATGGGTCACGCTTCTGGGCCAATGTCGTCATAGACTGCATTCGTGATCCCCAAGGCCACCTGATCGGTTTCGCCAAGGTCACCCGCGACCTGACCGAAAGGCGCGAATCTCAGCAGGCACTCGACGCCGCCCGCGACGCCATCATCCAGACGCAGAAGATGGATGCGATCGGCAAGCTGACCGGCGGCGTCGCCCATGATTTCAACAATCTGCTCGCCGTCATCGTCGGCAGCCTCGACCTCGCCCGGCAACGCATGGCGAGTGGCGCGGACATCAGCCGCTATCTCGACAATGCCATGGCAGCGGCCGAACGCGGCGCTACGCTGACGCAGCGGATGCTCGCTTTCGCCCGCAAACAGGAACTAAAGCTGCAAAGCGTCGATCCGGTGGCGCTGGTGCTGGGCATGGCGGACCTGCTGCAAACGACGCTGGGCAGCGCCATCGACATCGAAACCCGTTTTCCTATGTCGCTAGCCAATGTGCATGCCGATCCGGCGCAGTTGGAACTCGCGATACTGAACCTGGCGGTCAATGCGCGCGATGCCATGCCCAAAGGCGGAAACATCATCGTCGCGGCGCAAAACTGGACCATCGAGCCGGACAACCGGCCCGACCTCTCGCCCGGCACCTATGTCGAACTGTCCGTCGCTGACCAGGGCGAAGGCATGGATGCCGCCACGATCGCGCGCGCGCGTGAACCTTTCTTCACGACCAAGGGTGTGGGTAAAGGCACTGGCCTTGGCCTCTCCATGGTGCATGGCTTTGTTCAGCAATGCGGCGGCTCGCTCACCATCACCAGCGAACTCGGCGAAGGTACGACCGTCTCGCTCTGGCTCCCCATGTCGCAGGCTGGACCCGCCACGGATGCCATGATGCCCGTCGATTATAGCAACAGCCCATCCGTCCCGCTCGTCATCTTGGCAGTGGATGATGACGAACTGGTGCTGACCAACACGGCCGGCATGTTGGAGGATCTGGGGCATACCGTGTTCCAGGCATCAAACGCTGCCGAAGCCTTGCGCATGCTGGAGCAAGGGGATGTCGACCTGGTCGTGACCGATCACGCCATGCCAGGCATGACAGGCGCACAATTGGCTGATGCGATCGACAAGATACGGCCCGGCCTGCCTGTCGTCATCATCACCGGCTTTGCTGAATTGCCGCCCCATGCCAGCAGCCGCCCTCGCCTCGACAAACCCTTCCGCCAGACGGAACTGGCGCGGGTCGTGGCGCAGGCTGGTCACGCGGCGGCGGCGGCGCGCGCACCCCATATCCTGCCCCACGTCGATGGCGAATAGAGTGTAGGAAGTCCGTCATACTGCTGGAAACAGCATTGAAACATTCGAAAAATTCCACGATTTTGGTCGCTCTTTGCTTGCAAGCGGGGTGGAGTTCGCCAAAGGGGGTGCGCAAGCTTAAAAACCTTCTCCTCCGGCCAGCAGGACTGCATGGACACGCCGACCGCCCTGACCCCGACCTCGCATTTCTTCACCTCCCTGCGCACCCGTCTCCACTATCTCGATTGGGGCAATAGTGCCGCGCCGGTGCTGATCCTCATCCATGGCGGCTTCGATCATGGGCGTAGCTGGGACTGGACGGCGCGCGCGCTGGCGAAGGATTTTCACGTCATCGCCCCTGACCTGCGCGGCCATGGCGATAGCGCATGGTCGCCCGACGGTTCCTATATGATGGCCAATTATATTTATGATCTGGCCCAGCTCGTCGATCTGCTTGATCGCCCGCCGGTTGCGATCGTTGGTCACTCCCTCGGCGGTTCGGTCGCCCTGCGCTATGCCGGGCTGTTCCCGGACAAGGTGCAACGCATCGTCGCGATTGAAGGACTGGGTCTGTCTCCTGACCGGCTGAAGCAGAAGGCGGAGGAGCCAGCGCTCGACATGTGGCGGCAATGGATCGACATCCGCCGTGCCAATGCCCGCCGCACGCCCCGGCGCTATGCCACGATAGAGGCCGCCGTGGGCCGCATGCGCGAACGCAATGAGCATCTCTCGGTGGAACAGGCGCTGCACCTCACCATCCATGGCGTCAATCGCAATGAAGATGGCAGCTTTAGCTGGAAGTTCGATCCCTATCTGAGCAGCGCCGCGCCACAGGCGGGGACTGATGCGGATCTGCCCCATTTCTGGTCGCAGATCACCTGCCCGACCCTGTTATGCCTGGGGCAGGATAGCTGGGCGTCAAACCCGGCAAAGGACGGCCGCATGGCGCATTTCGCCGATGCGCGGCTGGTCGAATTTCCAGATGCCGGGCATTGGCTCCATCACGATCAGTTCGACCGCTTCATCGACGAGCTGCGCGCTTTTCTATGAGGTGAAGTTGTCGATCGCCGAGCGATATTGCGCCTTCAACTGCGCGATGAAGTCAGCAGCGGGCTGAATTTTGCCAATAGCGCCGATCCCCTGGCCACATCCCCACACGTCGCGCCACGCCTTCTTGTCGCCGCCCGTCATGCTGGCAAAGTCCATATCGACGGCCTTGGGCAGATTGTCCGGGTCCATGCCCGACGCGACGATGCTGGGGCGCAGATAATTGCCATGGACGCCGGTGAACACGTCGGAATAGACGATGTCGCCCGCGCTGCTGTCCACGATCATCTGCTTGTAGGCACCATCCGCATTGGCCTCGGTCGTGGCGATGAAGGGCGACCCCATATAGCCAAGGTCTGCCCCCATCATCCGCGCGGCAGCAATCGCGCGTCCGGTCGCGATCGACCCCGACAGCGCCAGCGGACCATCGAACCAGGCCCGGATTTCCTGCACCAAAGCAAAGGGCGACAACGTACCCGCATGGCCCCCTGCCCCGGCCGCCACTGCGATCAGGCCATCCGCGCCCTTCTCGATCGCTTTCCTCGCGAATCTGTCATTGATGACATCGTGAAGGACGATGCCACCATAGCTATGCACCGCTTCATTCACCCGTTCCTGCGCGCCGAGCGACGTGATGATGATAGGCACCCGATATTGTACACACAGAGCCAGATCTTCATCCAGGCGGCCATTGCTCTTGTGGACGATCAGATTGACCGCAAAGGGCGCATCAGTCGGCGTCAATTCCGTACCCAGTCGCTGCAACCAGTTCTCGAACATGCCCGAAGGACGGGCGTTAAGAGATGGAAATGCACCGACGATCCCTGCACGGCATTGGGCGATCACCAGTTCGGGCTGCGAAATGATGAACATCGGCGACCCGATCAGCGGGAGCGACAGGCGGCCTTCGAGTGCAGACGGCAGGGACATAAACGGACTTTCCTCTCTTTTATCTCCCGCCCGCGCTATCATTGCGGACAGCCGCTAAAAAGCGCAAAAAGAACTGTATTGATAGCATAACACACTGATACTATCATCAACGACGAAGATCGATACAGGAGCAGGGCCAATGTATAGCGAAGGCGACTTGCAGGATGCCGTTACGGCGGGCGTGCTATCCCCCCAAGCCGCGCAGGCCTTGCGTGATCATGTCGCCCGCCTACGTGCCAGCCCGGTGGTCGACGAAGAAAATTTCCGTCTGCTCACTGGCTTCAACGATATTTTCGTCGCCATAGCGGGCGTCATCCTGCTGGTGGCGGTTGGCTGGCTCGGTAACAGCCTGCGACTCGGCGCGGCGGAACATCATCCGTCCTTCATGTCGGGCGCGCTGGTCGCGGCGGTCAGTTGGGGGCTGGCCGAATATTTCACCCGGCAACGGCGCATGGCGCTGCCCTCCATTCTGCTGCTCGCGGGCTTTGTCGGCGGGGTAGCCTTCGCGCTGGGCGCACTGGCGGGACAGTTATTTCCCGATGCCGGTGACCGAGAGACTTCGCTGATCATATCGGGCGTCGCAGCCTTCAGCGCGCTGGCCGCCTGGATGCACTGGCGGCGCTTCATGGTTCCGATCACGGTCGCGGCTGGCGCGGCCGCCGCGGCTGGCGTCGTCGGCGGCCTCGTCCTTGCCGCCTTCCCCGGCGATATCCGGCTGGCCTATCTGCTGCTGCTGGCCGGCGGCCTTGTCATCTTCGGCCTCGCCATGCGCTGGGACATGAGCGACCGAACGCGCACCACCCGCCGCGCCGATGTCGCCTTCTGGCTGCACCTGACCGCCGCGCCGATGATCGCGCATTCTCTGTTCAACCTGCTTGGCGTGTTCCGGGGCGACGACATCAGCATCGGCAAAGCAGTCGTCGTGATCCTGCTCTACATCGCCTTCGGCCTGGTCGGCCTCGCGATCGACCGGCGCGCGCTGCTGGTCTCCAGCCTCGCCTATGTCCTCTTCGCCCTATACGCCCTGTTCAAGCAGGCGGGCGCAGTCGAGCTTTCGGCGGCCTTCACCGCACTGGTCATCGGCTCATCGCTGTTGCTACTCTCGGCGCTCTGGCACCATGCCCGCATGCTGGTGGTGGGCACCTTGCCGCCATCCCTGACCAACCGCCTCCCCTACGCTTGATCCACCCCCTCCCGCCAGCGGGAGGGGCAGCGAGACTTACGCGCGAAGCGCGTTAGTCGCAGCGGGTTGGGCCGACTCGCCTTACCCCTCGACCACCCGCATCAATTTCCGCTCGACCGGGGCCAGCACATTCTGCAAATCCTGCCCCCGCTTGAGGATTTGCCCGCCCTCCCCGACCAGCACCCACATGCCCTGCCGATGGCGCAGCGCGGGACGCTTTTCGATCCGATATTCAGGCCGCTCGGCAGTGCGGCGAAAGGCGCTGAAGATCGCGGCCTCGCGCCCCATGTCCATTGCATAGTCGCGCCAATGGCCGGCGGCGACCATCCGACCATAAAGGTCCATGATCCGCTGCAACTCCAGCCGTTCGAACCCCACCTGGCGTTCGCCCGGCCCCGTCCCTGGATGGGGAAACGGCGTCACATTGCTCATCAGGCCCGGTCACGCTCCTGAAACAGGCTGGCGTCATCAGGCAGCGAAGGCCGCTGCTTTTCGACCATCAATTCGGCCAGCCGCTTCTGCAACTGCTCGACCTCGCACTGCAGCAGTTCCAGCTTCTGCTTTTCCGGATCGAAACAGTCGGAACAGGGGGTGCCATAGGGCATGAAATCGCGCTGATAGGCGGTGACATCGACCAGCATCGCCCGCGCCGGAATGCCGACCATGGTCGCGCCTTCGGCCACATCCTTGGTCACCACAGCGTTGGCACCCACGCGCGCGCGCGCGCCGACGGTCACTGGTCCCAGCACCTGCGCGCCCGACCCGATGATCACGCCGTCGCCCAGAGTCGGGTGCCGCTTGCCCGCAATGCCATTGGCCGGGTCAGTCCCGCCCAAAGTGACATTCTGGTACAGCGTCACATCGTCGCCAATCTCGGCTGTCTCGCCGATCACGGTAAAACCATGGTCGATGAAGAAGCGCTTGCCGATCTTGGCACCGGGATGAATATCGTTCCCGGTCAGGAACCGCGATATATGGTTGACCAGGCGCGCCAGGAAATAGAGCCGCGCCCGATAGAGGCGATGCGCAATGCGATGATAGCCAAGCGACCAGACGCCGGGATAAAGCAGAATTTCCGCGCGGGAGCGGGGCGCAGGATCGCGGCTTTTTACCGAATCCAGATAGGAAATGAGATTGCGCAACATGAACGCGCCCCTGCCTGATGAAAACTGAACCTGACAGCGGATATAGAGAAGAGACATCTGCATTTCCAGTGATGCCCAAAAAGGGGGATATCGCCGCCCAAACGGAAACTTGCTTTGCCTTTTCGAATATGACTATCATACAGGTAGAGAATAATGTCAGGGGACCATGGATGATCGACGCCTTCATCGCCAATTTCGGCGACATATTGCCCTTCATCCTCATCGGCTTCGGCGCACAGATGATCGACGGCGCACTTGGCATGGCCTATGGCGTGATCTCCAGCACGCTGCTGCTGGCGCTCGGCGTCCCTCCCAGCCGCGCCTCGGCCAGCGTCCATGCGGCCGAAACCTTTACCACCGGCGTTTCGGCAATCAGCCATATCCTGCACAAGAATGTCGATTGGCGGCTCTTTGCCCGGTTGATCATTCCCGGCGTCATTGGCGGCGTGGCCGGTGCCTATCTGCTGTCGAATATCGACGGGGCCGTCATCAAGCCGTTCGTGCAGGTCTATCTGGCTTCGATCGGCGTCTATCTCATCTGGCGTGGCTTCCATCTGCCGCCCAAGCCGCGCGATCCCAAATGGGTGGCCCCGCTGGGCCTGGTCGGCGGCTTCATGGATGCAACCGGCGGCGGCGGTTGGGGGCCTGTCGTTACCTCCAACCTCTTGCTGCAAGGGGCTAGCCCGCGCCACACCATTGGCACGGTGAACAGTGTCGAATTTGTCCTGACGCTGTCGATCAGCATCACCTTCCTGTTTCATCTGGGTTGGGAGACCTTCACCACCTACACGGTCGGATTGCTGATCGGCGGCGTGGTCGCGGCCCCCTTCGGCGCCATCCTCGCCCGCCGTGTTGCCCCCCGCGTCCTTTTCACGGCGGTCGGCATCATCCTCACGCTGACGTCGCTGTTCGGCGTGGTCAAATGGCTTGGATTTATCGGCTAAGGAACTTATATTCGGCTTTCTGATCGAGGAAACCGATAAATGTCCAGCTACCTCCCCACCCTCAAACAGCTGCAATATCTCGTCGCGCTCAAGGAGCAGGGGCATTTCGGCAAGGCGGCCGAAAGCTGCTACGTCACCCAATCCACCCTGTCGGCCGGTATCCGCGAACTGGAATCGCTGGTCGGCGTGACATTGGTCGAGCGCACCCGCCGCGTCGTCCGCTTCACGGCGCTCGGCGATCGCATCGTCGCCAAAGCCCATCGCGTGTTGCGCGAGGCGGAGGAACTGGCCGCGATCGCCGAAGCGTCCGGCAAGCCGCTGACCGGCGAATTGCGCATGAGCGTCATTCCCACCATCGCCCCCTTCCTGCTGCCGCGCATGCTCCCCCGATTGCGCGCCGACCGGCCCGAACTCAAACTCTATCTGCGCGAAGAAACGACCCAAGCGGGCGTCGAATCGCTGCGCCATGGCAATGTCGATTGCGTGCTGATGGCCTTGCCCTTCCCGATCGGCGAACTGGACAGCGAAATCCTGTTTCAGGACCGACTCTTCGTCGCCTTCCCCCATGACGAGCCGGTCGATCCGCCCGAATGGATCGGTCCGAATATGATTGATGAGAGCAAATTATTGCTCTTGGAGGATGGCCATTGCCTCAAGGATCACGCACTGGCCGCCTGCAACCGCCCCGAACTGCGCGCCAGCGCGACGATGATGGGCACCTCGCTCCACACCCTCATCCAGATGGTGGATAATGGCCTGGGCGTCACGATGATCCCCGAAATGGCCATCGCCGCGGGCATATTGGAACATACGCGCATCGCCGTCCGCCCGCTCAAGTCCGAACGCGCCTGGCGCGACATCGCCCTGGTCTGGCGCAAGAACAGCCCGCGCGAGAAGGAATTTCACTTGCTGTCCGAAATCCTGCGCGATGCCGCTGCACTCAACTGCCGCCTGCCCGAAGCCGCCTAGCTGTCCCAGCCCTGCGCTTTGACTGCATCCTCGTCGCGCGCCGCCACCCACTGCGTCGCGCCGCCCGCAAAATGCTCCTTCTTCCAGAAGGGCGCATCCGATTTCAGCCAGTCAATCAGGAAGGCACAGCTTTCAAGCGCCGCCGTGCGATGACGCGCCGCCGTGCCGACGAACACGATCCGCGCGCCCGGCTCCAGCCGCCCGAACCGATGGATCACGCTCACGCCCAGCAGCGGCCAGCGCCCCATCGCCTCATCGACGATCCGCCCGACCTGCGCCTGCGTCATCGCCGGATAGTGTTCCAGTTCCAGCGCGACCAGCCCGTCGCCGCCGCGCACCACGCCGGTAAAGCTCGCTACCCCGCCGCCGCCCAAGGCTTCGAGCGCCGCCAGCTCAGCGCCAACATCGAAATCTTCCGCCTGGATCGCGACCCGCTTCATCCGCCGGTCACTGGCGGGAACAGCGCCACTTCCTTCGCCGCGCCGATCAGGCTGTCCATTGGCACGAATCGCTGATCGACCGCCGCGCGTAACCGTGCGGGATCGCCCAGCGCCTCGGCATAGCCGCCACCCCGCGCCGCGAGCATCGCCACCAGATCGGCCACCGTCATGTCAGCATCGGGCCGCTCAATCTGCTCCTCGTCACGGCCAATGGCCTCGCGCACCCAGGCAAAATAGACGACCGACAGCATCGCCATCGCCTCAGTCCATATGCCGGATGCCGACGCGCAGATAATCCCAGCCCGTCATCAACGTCAGGATGGCGGCGGCCCACAGCGTCACGATGCCCACGGTCTGCACGAACACAAGATGCGGCACCGCCCCCGCCAGGATCAGCGCGCCTAGTGCGACGATCTGGCACGTCGTCTTCCACTTCGCCAATCGTGACACCGGCATCGACACCTGCAACCCCGCCAGAAATTCGCGCAGGCCCGACACCGCAATCTCGCGCAGCAGGATGACCATGGCCGCAATGATATGCGGCCCGGCAATATCGCGCGTCGCCGCAAGCATCAAAATAACCGCGCCGACCATGATCTTGTCCGCGATGGGATCGAGGAAGACGCCGAGCTTCGACACCGTCCCCTGCGCCCGCGCCAGATAACCGTCGAAATAATCGGTCACGCCCATCAGGCAGTAAAGACCGAAGGCCAGCGTATAGCCGGTGGTCCAGCGCGCGCCCATTTCCGCAGGCCAAAGCAGCGCGACGAGCAACGGCACCGTGACGATACGCGAAAGCGTGAGCAGATTAGGCAGCGTCAGCATAGCCGCCGCCTGCCACAGTCAGGCGCGGCGCACAAGCCAGACGGCATATCGACTTCCATGCAAGGGGCATTGGACAGGGACGCCGCCAACCGCTAGACCCCGCCCCGGTCGCCAACGGGAAAGAAGACGCCCCTATCCATGCAAGCCTCTCTCAGGCTCTTGAACAAGCGCCGATTCCTGCCGCTGTTCGTCACCCAGTTGCTCGGCGCGTTCAACGACAATCTGTTCAAGAACGCGATGGTGCTGTTCGTCGTGTATCAGGTTTATAATGACGAGCGGTCCGAAACCTGGTTCAGCGCGCTGGCGACGGGGCTGTTCATCCTGCCCTTCTTCCTGCTCTCCGCCCTCTCCGGCCAACTCGCCGATCAACGCGACAAGGCGCTCATTATCCGCTGGGTAAAGGCGGCCGAAATCCTCATCATGCTGGTCGGCGCGGTCGGCCTCGGCCTCATCTGGAGTGGCATCGGCGTCCATACGATCGCCATCCCTTTGCTGCTTGCGGCCCTGTTCGCCATGGGCATCCACTCGACTTTCTTCGGCCCGATCAAATATGCGATCCTGCCCCAGCATCTCCATGACGAAGAGGTGCTGGGCGGCACCGGCCTGGTCGAGGCAGGCACCTATATCGCGATCCTGGCTGGCACGATCCTGGCGGGAATCATCCCGGTCGAGGCGGCGGCGGTCTGCATCATCATTACCGCACTGATCGGCTATGTCGCCGGACGGCAAGTACCCTCCGCGCCCTCACTTCTCTCCGCGCAGCCGATCGACTATCATATCATCCGCGCGTCGGTCGCGCTGGTGCGCGGGACGATGCATATCCGGCGGCTGTTTCTGGCAATCATGTCGATCAGCCTGTTCTGGGCGGTCGGGTCGATCCTGTTCATTCAGTTCCCGCCCCTCGTTAAAAACGTCCTGACTGCCGAGAAGGCCGTCGCCAGCCTGTTCCTCGCGATTTTCTCCATCGGCATCGCCATCGGTTCGGTCGCGATCAACCGCCTGCTTCAGGGTCATGTCTCCGCCAAATATGCGCCTGCCTCCGTCATCGGCATGGGCCTGTGCATCGTGGCTTTCCATTTCGTGTGCGTTATGTGGCCATCCGAACCCGCTGGCGAGATGCTGTCGTTGCGCGACTTCGTGGCGCATCCGCTGGCCATTCCGCTATCGCTCTGTCTGCTCGGAGTCTCGACCTTCGGCGGCATGTTCGTCGTGCCGCTCTACGCCTTCCTGACCACGACGGTCGAAAAATGCGAAGCGGCCCGCACCGTCGCGGCGAATAATATCGTCAATTCAGGTGCGATGGTCATCGGGTCGCTCTGCGCGATCGGCCTCAGCATTGCTGGCATGCCCGTGGTAATGCAGTTGCTGCTCGTCGCCTTCCTGACGCTGCCCTGTGCTGCGATGGCGTGGAAACTGCATAAGGCCTGCGACGGCCCGATATGTCATTGATGAGGGCTGCCCCTATGGCGCGTCCCTCAGGAAATGAAGCTGTAGAAGGCGGTAAAGAAAGCGCAGAAGCTCAGCCCGAACAGCTTCCAGTCATTATCATCATCCACCACCCGCGCCTTGCTAGCGGGGGATTTTTCCATCACGCGCAGCACATGGGCGGGCAGCCGCTGGCGAAAGGGATGACGGGCCGATTCTGTGGTCAGGACAAGGGTTCGGTTTCGCATAGCGACAGGTTAACGCATTATTTACCATTTCGACCATTGTATTTGATGGGCAATTTTCGCCTGTCCCACTGCGGGACAGGCTTGACTGTGTCATATGAATAACACAGCATGTCGACACCAATGACTGAGCCTGGCCCTATTGATCCATCCACGCAGCCGCGCGAATTTGGCGCGGGGCCGCCCAGCGCCTTCGCGCCGCCCACGCCATGGCGGCGACGGTTGCAGATAATGGGCTGGATCATGGCAGCGGGCCTCGCCATCGTGATGATCGCCATCGCCTGGCTCGCCATTACCGCGCCCTTGTCGCAGTCGCTCAAACCGATCGCCCCGCCCAGCCTCAGCCTCATGTCGGCGGACGGTCATCTCATCGCCCGGCGCGGCGCGGTCATTGACACGCCCGTAACGATGGCCGACCTCCCCACCCATGTGCCCCAGGCCTTCATGGCAATCGAGGATCGCCGCTTTGCCAGCCATTGGGGCATCGACCCGCGCGGCATCGCGCGCGCGGCCTGGCATAATCTGTGGAATGATGGCGCTTCGCAGGGTGGCAGCACCATCACCCAGCAACTCGCCAAGGGCGTGTTCCTGTCCAGCGACCGCACCATGGGGCGCAAAGCGCGCGAAGCTATGATCGCGCTCTGGCTGGAGGCTTGGCTGACCAAGGACCAGATCATGGAACGCTATCTGTCGAACGTCTATTTCGGCGATAATGTCTATGGCCTGCGCGCCGCTGCCCGTCATTATTTCAACCGCTCGCCCGACCGCCTTACCATCCCGCAGGCCGCGATGCTGGCGGGCCTGCTCAAGGCCCCCTCGCGCCTCGCGCCTACCAGCAACCTCAAGGGCGCGCGCACCCGCGCCGCGCTGGTGACGCAGGCGATGGTCGATGCGGGCTATCTGACCCAGGCGGAGCGCAACGCCCTGCCGCCTGCCCGCCTCAACGTCCATGATGTGCCCGACGCCACCACCGGCACCTATTTCGCCGACTGGATGCTGCCGCAGGCGCGAGATCGGGCGGGCGCGGTCTATGGCGAGCAAAAGATCGAAACGACACTCGACTGGCGCATCCAGCGCCTCGCCGAAGCCGCTGTCCGCCGTGCGCCCCTGGGCGGCGCGCAGGCCGCGCTCGTCGCAATGAAGCCCGACGGCAGCGTCGTCGCCATGGTCGGCGGCAAGAATTACGACAAAAGCAGCTTCAACCGCGCGGTGCAGGCCAAGCGCCAGCCCGGATCGACCTTCAAGCTGTTCGTCTATCTCGCCGCCTTCCGCGCTGGCATGACACCCGAAGACATGATCGACGACACGCCGATTACCACCGGCAGCTATCGCCCGGCCAATCATGGCGGCAAATATCGCGGCCGCATCAGCCTGCGTCAGGCCTTCGCCGCATCCAGCAATGTCGCCGCCATCCGCCTGACGCAAAAGGTCAGCGTCGATGCCGTGATCAAGGTCGCGCGCGACCTGGGCATCACCGCGCCCTTGACCGAGGATTTGAGCCTCGCGCTCGGCACGTCGGAAATCCCACTGATCGAACTGGCCGAAGCCTATGCGGCGGTCGCCCTTGGCGCCTTTCCAGTGGTCGCGCATGGCCTGCCGCCCGAAGAACGGGGATGGTTCGAACGGCTGCTGGAGCGGCAGCGCGCCTTCGACAGCGGCGAACTGGCGATGATCCGCGATCTGCTCTCATCCGCTGCCAATCGCGGTACCGGCAGCGCGGCGGCGCTGCGCACCAGTACCTTCGGTAAGACGGGCACGACGCAGGACAGCCGCGACGCCATTTTTGTGGGCTATGCGGGCGGCCTCGTCACCGCCGTCTGGGTCGGCAATGACGACAACAAACCGCTCCCCGGCGGCGCAGCAGGCGGTGGCATGCCCGCCCGCATCTGGCGCAATTTCATGAGCGGGGCGATCAACGAGCCGGTTGCGGATGCGCCCGAAGAGACACAGGACGCCGACCTCGTCAATGCCATCGCCAATATCGCGGTCGAAACCGGCATCGGCAATGTCGGCGTGGGCGTCGATGGGGACGGCGTAACGGTTAATATCGGTGGCAATCAAATCCGCTTGCCGATCGACCAGCCCGCCGCACCAGCGGGCATCCTGCCTCCGCGCATCGCCCCGACCCAGCCGCCGGAAAATGCGGACGGCGCACCCTGATCCAGGCTTATCGCCGTCCCGCCAGATAATCGTTCAGCACCTCATGGAAATAGCGCACCCGCGTTTCCTGCGCGCTCAAATAAGCGTCGCCATAGCCGCGCGAATGCATCCCCCGCTGCATCCCTTCGGCCAGCATCATGTCCTGATAGACGATCTGCCCCTCAATTTCCGGCACGCCCCGGCCATTGTCGAAATCACGCCAAAGCATGTCCGCTTCGCTGAACGGTTGTCGTCCCGCCATGATCGATTCCACCTCCGTCTGCCCCGCTACCGGAAAGGCCATGCACCATAGATCGAAGGTGCATTTGCCCGGATCATCAGCATGGGGTTCGGTGCGGAAGAACAGGATATTGTCGGGCAGGAAGGAAATGGTGACGTTGGGGAAGATCACCGTATGCGGACTGTCGGTGATCTGTTCATCGTCCATATGTTCATAATGGAGATAGCCCCGCTCGCGCCATAGCCGCCGCTTGGCGGCCTTGAGGTCCAGCCACCCCTGCATCGCCTTGGTCTCATAGTCCGAGTAGCTGTCCGGATCGATGTCCCACTGGCGCAGGATATGGTCGAACGGGTGCGGCACGCCGTCGGGCAGCCGGTCGCTGAGCGAGGGCCGCATCGGCTGAACCGTGCGCCCGTGGCCTGCTGGATACATTTCATGCCGGGCGGTATCGACATCCTGGTCGATCCAGGGCGGCACCTGCGGATGGGCGGTGCGGGTATGATAGCTTTCGGAGAAATTGTCGGTGGCGAACTTCCAATTGGTGTTGAGGTTGATCTTCATCCAGAACACCCGGACGCCCGTTTCCATCGGGTAACTTTTGTAAAGCTCCGGCATCGGCGCGAGATAATCGAGCAGGTCGGGCGCGGCGTCATCCATCGTGTACCAGACGAACCCGCCCCAGGTGGCACAGCGCAGTTCCTTCAGCGTCAACTTTCCGCAGGGGTTGCCCTGCGGAAAATCATGCGGGTCCTGCGCATATTGGAGCATGCCGTCCTTGCCCCATTTCCAGCCATGATAGGGACAGGTGAAGGCCTCGGCAAAAGCGCTGCCATCGGTCAGGCGCATACCGCGATGCCCGCAGGCATTGTAGAAGGCCTTGATGCTTCCGTCGTCCTGCCGGATGCAGATGACGCTTTCATGCCGGAAGTCGTGGACGACATAATCGCCCGGCTCCTCCAGTTCCGCCGTCCGCCCCGCGACATGCCAGATCCGGGTCCACAGATGGTCCCATTCCTGCTGCATAAAATCGCGACTGGTATAGCGGTCGCCGCTGATCGGATCGCCGCGCAACGCGGCGGGATCGCGACCGTCCATGGTCAGCGGATGAATGGCGGGCTGGTCCATGCTGCTCTCTCCTGCTGGCGTTCTTGTACCCAAGGAATAGGCGTCACGGCCTGCCCCGTCGCCTTGCACTTCTGTCAGGCGGGATGGGCTGGCACTTGTCGCAGGTGGGGCGGGACGATGTTCGACGGCATAAGAGCGCGCTATAATCAATGGGAGATGGTGGCATGGATGGCGTCGAGACATTGCTGGCGATCGAGGCGATCAAACAGCTCAAGGCCCGCTATTTCCGCTTGATGGACAATAAGGACTGGGCCGGGCTGCGCGACGTCTTCTGCGACGACGCCCTGTTCGACGCACGCGCATCACTCAGTATCGACGGCAAGGGCGACGAAGGCCGGGCGGCGGAAAGCAATGACTGGGTCTATGAAGGCGGCGACACCATCGTCGCCTTCATCCAGACCGCGATCGGCACGCAACGCACCGTCCATCATGGCCATGGCCATGAAGTCGAGATCATCGGCCCGGATGACGCGCGCGGCGTGATCGCGATGGAGGACCAGATTTGGGATGCCAGCGGCACCAGCATGACCCTGCATGGCTGCGGCCACTATCATGAAGACTATAAGCGGGTGGACGGCCGCTGGCGCATCCACCGCTCGCGCATTTCCCGGCTGCAGGTAATGATCGGAGGCTGAGCCCTTAGCCGATCATCATCAGGCTGGCATTGCCCCCTGCCGCCGTCGTGTTGATCGAGGTAGAGACTTCCTCCAGCAACCAGTCGAGACAGTAACCGCCAGCAGTTTCGGCATGAACCGGCACGATCCGGCCGGGCAGATCGGCGGCGGCCTGGACCGCAGCAGCGACGCGCTCGGCGTCTCCCTCGACCAATATTGCGGCAATGGGTGCGCTCGGATCTGCCGTGAAATGCGCGGCCACCTCCGGTGGCAGGCTTGGTGGTACAGTCATGCCCTGCACCGTGGCGCTGTTGCCGGTGGCAAGGATCGCGGCCATCTGACGGAACAGTCCGGCACGGGTGGCAGGACGCAGCAACATGTGCCCACGCGGATGAAGGGTATAGAGATTGCGCTCGCCGACCGGCCCCGGCAGCGTCATTTCGACACCCAGCGCCGACGCATCGCCCGCCCGGCGCGCCTCGCTCGCGGCCTCGCCATAGCCCTGCGCATCGAGCCAGTCGGCAAAGGCGTGGAGCGGCGTTTGCAGGCGACTGACCCGCGTCGCCAGCGCCGGCGGCGTGGTGACCAGCCGCCCCAGATAAAGCGGCCCGCCAGCCTTCGGCCCGGTGCCCGACAGGCCACAGCCGCCAAAGGGCTGGACCCCGACGATCGCGCCGATGACGTTGCGGTTGATATAGATATTGCCGACCTTCACCCGGCGCGTGACGCGCGCGACCGTTTCATCGAGCCGAGTGTGCAGACCGAAGGTCAGGCCATAGCCGGTAGCGTTGATCGCATCGACCAGCGCGTCCAATCCGTCGCGACGGAAGCGCAGGACATGGAGGACCGGGCCGAAGACTTCGCGATCCAGGTCGGTAAGGCTCTCAATCTCGATGATGGTCGGCGCAACGAAGGTGCCATGCGCGGTTTCGGGTGGCAGCGGTCGTTGATCCACCGTCCGCCCCATCGCCCGCATGGCATCGATATGGGCGTTGATGCCCGTCTGGGCCTCGGCGGTGATGACCGGGCCGATATCGACCTTGAGCGCATCGGTGCGGCCGAGGCTGAGTTCGGCGAGCGCGCCCTTGAGCATCGTCAGCGTGCGATCGGCGATGTCATCCTGCAGACACAGGACACGCAACGCCGAACAGCGCTGGCCCGCACTGTCGAAGGCCGAAGCGATGACGTCCGCCACAACCTGTTCGGCGAGCGCCGATGAATCCACGATCATGGCATTTTGCCCGCCGGTTTCGGCGATGAGCGGGATCGGCCTGCCCTGTGGCGACAGGCGGGTGGCAAGCTGGCGCTGGATCAGGCGGGCGACCTCGGTCGATCCGGTGAACATGACGGCCGCCGTCTGCGGCGCGGCGACGAGCGCAGCACCGATCGCGCCATCGCCCGGCAAAAGCTGGAGCGCGTCGGTCGGCACGCCTGCGGCGTGGAGCAGGCGGACGGCTTCAGCAGCGATAAGCGGCGTCTCTTCGGCAGGCTTGGCCAGGACGGCATTGCCCGCGACCAGCGCGGCAGCGACCTGGCCGGTAAAGATCGCCAGCGGGAAATTCCAGGGGCTGATGCAGGTGACGACGCCGAGCGCCTGCTGCGGCGGGCCGAAGGTGGTCCGCGCCTGCTGCGCATAATAGCGTAGAAAGTCGATCGCCTCACGCACTTCGGCGATGGCGTTGGGGATGGATTTCCCCGCTTCGCGGACAATCAGACCAAGCAGGATCGGCATGCGCGCCTGCATCGCGTCGGCGGCGCGATCAAGCGTGGCAGCGCGATCGGCAACCGACGTGTTGCGCCAGAGCGATGCGGCCGCCCGGATCGCCGCGGCGCGGGCATCGTCCACCTTTGCTTCGACCATAGTGCCGACGATATCGCGATGATCAGCCGGGTTGCGGACGGGCCGCCCCTCGCCCGCCCCGCCTTGCGGGGCGGCGGTCCAGTCGAGCGTCGCACTGAGTTGGAGCGCTTGTGTCAGCGTTGCGAGCGCGCTTTCATCGCTGAGGTCGATGCCATCGGAATTGCGACGATCAGGGAAGATGGCGGCAGGCAGCGTGATCTGGTCATGACGGGCACCGGGATGGGCCATGGCGCGGACGGTATCGACGGGATCGGCGATCATCTCCTCCACCGACACGGCCGGGTCGGCGATGCGATTCACGAAACTGCTGTTCGCGCCATTTTCGAGCAGGCGGCGGACGAGATAGGCGAGCAACGTCTCATGCGTGCCGACCGGCGCATAGATGCGGCAGGGGCGGTCGAGCTTGCCCGCGCCAACCACCTGTTCGTAGAGCGGCTCGCCCATGCCATGGAGGCACTGAAACTCATAAGCGCCGATGCTGAAATCCGGGTCGGCCATCGCATGGATGGTGGCCAGCGTCTGCGCATTATGGGTGGCGAATTGCGGGAAGACCGCGTCCTTCGCGGCGAGCAGCTTTTGCGCGCAGGCGATATAGGCGATGTCAGTGTGCAACTTGCGGGTATAGACGGGGAAATCGGCGAGGCCATCAACCTGCGCGCGCTTGATCTCCGCATCCCAATAGGCGCCCTTGACCAAACGGACCATGATGCGGCGATCGGCGCGACGGGCAAGGTCGATGATCCAGTCGATGACGAAGGGGCAACGCTTGCCATAGGCCTGGACCACAAAGCCAAGCCCGTTCCAGTCGAAGAGAGCAGGATGCAGCGCCAGGCTTTCGAGCAGGTCGAGCGACAGGTCGAGCCGGTCGGCTTCCTCCGCATCGATGTTGAAGCCGATATTATAGCTTTTGGCGAGCGCGGCGAGTTGCTGCACGCGGGGCAGAAGCTCGGCCATCACCCGGTCGGCCTGGGCGCGGGCATAGCGCGGGTGGAGCGCGGACAGCTTGATCGAGATGCCGGGCCCGGCATAGATGCCGCGCTTGGCCGACGCCTTGCCGATCGCGTGGATCGCCTGTTCATAATCGGCATGATAGCGCGCGGCGTCCTCGGCCGTCGTCGCTGCTTCGCCCAGCATGTCATAGCTGTAGGCGAACCCCTTGGCCTCCATCACCTTGGCGCGCTTGAGTGCTTCCTTGATGGTTTCGCCGGTGACGAATTGTTCGCCCATCATCCGCATGGCCAGGTCGACGCCGCGCCGGATGACCGGCTCGCCCGCCCGTGCGACGAGGCGCGTCAGCGCTGCGCCAAGGCCGCGATCATCGACGCTGCCGACCAGCTTGCCCGTGACCACCAGTCCCCAGGTAGCGGCGTTGACGAACAGCGACTTGTCAGTGCCCAGATGCGACCCCCAGTCGCCGTCGGCGATCTTGTCGCGGATCAGCGCGTCGCGGGTCGCGGCATCGGGGATGCGGAGCAGCGCTTCGGCAAGGCACATCAGCGCGACGCCCTCCTGGCTGGACAGCGCATATTCCTGCACCAGACCTTCGACGCCGGTGCCTTTGTGGTTAGCGCGCAGGGCCGTGACGAGCTTATGCGCTGTTTCGCGCGCTGCGGCGCGGGTCGCATCGGGCAGCGTCGCCGCAACGATCAACGGGGCGAGCGCCTCGGCTTCATCGCGGCGATAGGCACCGGTGATCGCCTGGCGCAGCGGGGACTGGGCGCGGATGGCAGGGGCGAAAGCGGCAAAGGGGGGCTGGACGGTCATACTTGCCATAATATCGCATATGACGGCGTCGATCTGACTTATCCGGTCCGTTTGGATGGCGGATATGACTTATTCATGCCTCTGTGCTAGGCAGTAATGATGGATAAAGCCGCCACAATAGTCGATCTGGACGAATTCGACCGCAAGATCATCGCCGCTCTAGTGGAGGACGGCCGCATGACCGTGACCGATCTCGCGGCGCTGGTCGGCCTGTCCAAGACGCCGTGCCAGGTGCGGCTGAAACGATTGATCGAAACCGGCGTGATCCATGGGTTCCGCGCGATAGTCGATCCGGCGAAGCTGGGGATGGACCATGTCGCCTTTGCCGAGGTCAAGCTAAGCGATACGCGCGAGGCAGCGCTGCGGGAGTTCAATGCGGCAGTGCGGCGGATCGCGGAAGTCGAGGAATGCCATATGATCGCGAGCAGCTTCGACTATCTGCTCAAGGTGCGGACGGCGGATATTCGCCGCTATCGCATGGTGATGGGGGAGAAGATTTCCGCCCTGCCCCATGTCGCCAGCACCTCCACCTTCGTCGCGATGGAAACGGTGTTGGATGCCGGGGGACGGCGGAAATAACCGCTGCCGGTCAGTCGAACAGGTCCAGCGCGATCGCGTCGCCCATCGCCCGATAGCCGCGTGGTGACGGATGGAGCGCGTCACCACTGTCATAGGCGGGCGCCAAGCGATCGGGCCGTGCCGGGTCGCGGGTCGTGGCATCGAAATCGATCACCGCGTCGAAATTGCCCGGCTGCCTGATCCAGGCATTGACGGCCTGGCGGTCGGCTTCGTTCTGGGCGTCGGCGTGATAATAATCATTGCCGACGAAGGGCATGACGGTCGCGCCGATGACCTTGATCCCCCTGGCGCGGGCGCGGGCGATGATCTGGCGATAGGCGCCGATGATGCGCGCGACATGGGCCTGATGCGCGGCGGTGCTGACGGGCGCTTCGCGGGTGAGCGTGCCGAGATCGTTGATCCCCTCCAGCAGGATGAGATGGGTAACGCCGGGCTGCGCCAGCACGTCGCGGTCAAGCCGGGCGAGCGCGTTGGGACCAAGCCCGTCGTCGAGCAGCCGGTTGCCGCCGATCCCCTGATTGACGACCGCGATGTGGCGGCGCTTCGGGTCGGCCTGCAAGCGTTCGGCCAGCCGGTCGGTCCAGCGATCATTGCCGTTGGTAGTGCTGTTCTTGCCGTCGGTGATCGAGTCGCCCAGCGCGACGATGAGGTGGGCGGGGGCGCAGCGTTCGACTTCGAGCGCGGCCAGGTTGAACCAATGGTCGAAGCTCGCCGCTCCGGCAAATTGCGGGTCAGCAAGATGGTCGCCGGGCAGATGCCAGGAGGTGGCGCGCGAACCGGGATGCGCTGTCTGTTCGGGGTCGTCGGCGGCGTAGCGGATCGAGATGGCGAGCGTGTCGAGCGCTTTAGCCGATAGCGCGACCGGGTCGGACAGATAGTCCGCGCCGGGCGGGATGATGACGTCGGGCTTGCCATCGAAGCGGAGGGCTATCCGGCTTGCGGGATCAATGGTGGGCGCGGCGGAACTGGTCGCGCGGGCGATGCTGGCGCCCAGGATGGGAAGTGGCTTGGTGCCAGCGAGGTTGGACAGGCGGATGCGGACGCGATCGCCGCTGACCGAGGGGCGGACGACCTGACGCAGGGTCTGGTTCGCCAGTGTGCCGGGCGGAAGCGCGGCGTCGCCAGTGGGGCGGAATTGGGACGAAGCCCAGCCCGCGACCCAGGTCGGGGAGCAGCTTTGCGCATGGGCGGACCCGGTAGCCAAGGCCGTGGCGATGCAGGCCAAGCGGACAGCGACCCGTACACTGGTTGACGCTTTTTGCAGGAGGCGACGGGTCATGGTTCTGCCCTGATGGCGGCGCTATCGACGGTCTGGTAGCGCGGGATGATGAGGTGGATGGTGGCGAGCGCGACGAGATAGGCGCAGGAGGCGACGGCGAAGATGGGACCGTAGCTGCCGACGGTTTCGAGGATGACCCCGGCGAACTTGGCCATCATCATGCCGCCGACAGCGCCGGCCAGACCGCCGAGGCCGACGACCGACCCGGCCATCCAGCGGGGGAAGACGTCGCCGGGCAAAGCGTACAGGTTGGCGGAAAAGCCCTGATGACCGGCACAGGCAAGCCCAATTAGCGCAACCGCAACCCACATATTAGGCGCATGCGTGGCGAAGGCGATGGGGACGGCGCAGAGCGCGGCGAGCAGCATTGCCGTCTTGCGCCCGCGATTAATGCTCCAGCCCCGGCCGATGAAGCGCGACGAAGCCCAGCCGCCCGCGACCGAGCCGACATCGGCCAGCAGATAGACGGCGATCAGCGGCGGCCCGAAGTCGAGCATCTTGACGCCATATTGTTTGTTGAAGAAATCGGGCAACCAGAAGAGGAAGGTCCACCAGACCGGATCGATCAGGAAGCGCCCGGCCATATAGGCCCAGGTCTGGCGCAGGCGGAACAGCGTCGCCCATTTGACGGGACGTTGTGGTTCGACCGGGTCGGTTTCGATCCAGGCCAGTTCCTCGGCGGTGAGGCTCTTTTTCTCGCGTGGGGTGCGGTAGAAGCTGAGCCAGGCGGCGAGCCATATGACCGTCAGCAATCCGGTCAGGATGAAGGCCCAGCGCCAGCCGAGGGTGACGGCGATGATCGGCACGATCAGCGGGGTCAGGATCGCGCCGACATTGGACCCGGCGTTGAAGATACCGATCGCGAAGGCGCGTTCCTTCTTGGGGAACCATTCATTGGTCGCGGCGATGGCGGCGGGGAAGGTGCCCGCCTCGCCGATCGCGAGCGGGATACGCGCGATCAACATGCCCGCCGTCGAGGTGAAGAAGATGTGCGCGACATGGCCGATCGTCCATAGCGACACCGCCAGCGTATAGCCTGCCCGCGCGCCGATCTTGTCGATCAGGCGGCCGAAAAAGACGTAGGAAATACCGTAGCCCGCCTGAAACCAGATGGCGAGATCGGCATAGCCGCTCTCGCTCCAGTCATAGCGCGCCTGAAGATCGGGCTTGAGCGTCGGCAGGACGAGGCGATCGACATAGCTCAGCACCACGGCGAAGAAGAGCAAAGCGCAGACGATCCAGCGGACTTTGCCGGAGGGTTTGGGGATGGTCGGGTTACTCATTGGCCTCTCCAAATACGTCGTCATCCCCGCGAAGGCGGGGATCCATCTCCGGCCCTGTCCATCGCCGCTATGACGGGAGATGGGTTCCCGCCTTCGCGGGAATGACGAAACTGCCTAGGGGCAATTCACCCCATCACCAGTTGAACATCGTGCCGTCTTCGAGCCGGTTCACCGGCAGGAAGGCGCGGCTATACTCATATTTCGCGGCCAGTTCCTCGTCGATGTCGATGCCTAGCCCCGGCGCTTCGCCGGGATGCATCGCGCCGTCGGCGAACGTGTAGGCGTGGGGGAAGACCGCGTCAGTTTCGGGGGTGTGGCGCATATATTCCTGTACGCCGAAATTGGGGACGCTGAGGTCGAAATGCAGCGCCGCGGCCATGCAGACCGGCGACAGGTCGGTTGCGCCATGGCAGCCGGTGCGGACCTGATAGAGATCGGCGAGGTTCGCGATCTTGCGCAGATGGCTGATGCCGCCCGCATGGACCACGGTGGCGCGGATATAGTCGATCAACTGGTTTTCGATCAGCTCGCGGCAGTCGTGGATGGAGTTGAAGATTTCGCCCACCGCCAGCGGCGTGGTGGTGTGCTGACGGATCAGCTTGAAGGCTTCCTGATTTTCAGCGGGCGTCGCATCCTCCAGCCAGAAGGGGCGATAGGGTTCCAGATCCTTGCCCAGACGGCCCGCTTCGACCGGGGTCAGGCGATGATGGATGTCGTGCAGCAGGTGGACGTCCCAGCCGAGCGCTTCGCGCGCGGCTTTGAACAATTCGGGCACGACGCGCATATATTTGGACGTGTTCCAGACATTTTCGGTCGGCAGGTCGGCGTCGGCGGGTTCGTAGAAATATTTGTCCTTGCTGACGCCATAGGTGGACGCCATGCCGGGCACGCCGCACTGGATGCGGATCGCCTTATAGCCCTGCCGCTGATAATCGAGCGCGACCGCTACCGTATCCTCGATAGTCGTACCATTGGCATGGCCATAGACCATCACATTTTCGCGGCTGGCACCACCCAGCAACTGATAGACCGGCAGGCCCGCCAGCTTGCCCTTGATATCCCAGAGCGCGGTATCGACGGCGGCGATGGCCGACATGGTGACCGGCCCGCGCCGCCAATAGGCACCCTTGTAGAGATATTGCCAGATATCCTCGATCCGATGGGCATCGCGCCCGATCAGGCAGGGAATCACATGGTCCTGCAAATAGCTGGCCACAGACAGTTCGCGACCGTTAAGCGTCGCGTCGCCAAGGCCATAGACGCCGTCCTCGGTGATGATCTTCAGCGTGACGAAATTGCGGCCAGGGCAGGTGATGATGACTTTTGCATCAAGGATTTTAGACATGAACGCGGTCCTGTTCAGATGATTTCAAGCGTGACGGTCTGGAGAGTTTCGCTGTCCGGGCCGACCATGATGTCGAAGAGGCCGGGTTCGACCACTTCGTGCATGTCGAGATTCCAAAGCGCGAAGGCATCGGGGCCGAGCGTGATGCGGACAGTGCGGCTTTCGCCCGGCGCGAGAGTGATTCGCTCAAACCCCTTTAATTCCTTGACCGGGCGGGTGACGCTGGCGACCTGGTCGTGCACATAGACCTGGACGACTTCGTCCCCTGCCCTGTCGCCCACATTGCGCACGTCGACCTCGACCGTCACCTGCCCGCCAGAACCGATGCGCGGTGCGGACAGGCGGGGTTGGCCAAATTCGAAGCGGGTGTAGCTGAGGCCATATCCGAACGGAAAGAGCGGCGTGTTTTCCGCGAACAGATAGCCGCGCGTAGCGGAAGGCTTACGATTGTAGAAAATGGGAATTTGTCCCTCATTCCGCGCGACGCTGACAGGCAGTTTTGCACCGGGATTGACGTCACCGAAGAGAATATCGGCCATGGCCGTGCCGCCCTCCTGCCCCGGATACCAGCATTCGAGCAGCGCATTCGCGCCCTCCACTACGGTTGGATAGCTGGGCGGGCGACCGTTGATGGCGCAAACGATGACGGGCTTTCCGGTCGCCTTTAGGCCCAAGAACAGGTCATTCTGTTCGCCCAGCAGATCAAGGCTGGTACGGTCGCCAAGATGGTTTTTGGCAAAGCCCTCGCGGCTGGTCTGTTCGGTGTCGCCGATCGCGAGGATGATGACGTCGGCGCTGTTGGCGACCTCGACCGCCTGGGCGATCAAGGCGCGGTTCTTGGCGGGGTCGGCGAGCAGCACCTCGTCCGCCGAGCGATCCTCGCTCTGGGTGATGAAGACACCCTGGGCATGGACCACCTGCGCCTTGCCCTTGAGCTTGGCCTTGATGCCTTCGAGCAGCGACACTTCCTGGCGCGGGATCGAGGAATAGCCGCCAAGGCGCGCGACGGCAGCATTGGGACCGACGACCGCGACCCGCTTATGCGCGCCTGCAGCCAGCGGCAGCGTGCCGTCATTCTTGAGCAGCGCAATCGACCTGTGCGCGGCTTTCAAGGCCAGCGCGCGCGCTTCGGCATTGCCGGTCAGCGCGTCATAATCCTTGCGCGGCCAGGGATTTTCGAACAGGCCCGCGCGGAATTTGAGCGTCAACATGCGGCGCACGGCCATATCGACCGCTTCGACCGGCACCTTGCCCGCGCGTACCTGATCCACCAGCGTTCGATAGGTCAGGCCATCGGGCAATTCGCAATCCACCCCGGCGCGCAGTGCCGCCCTCGCCGCGGCCTCCGGGTCCGGTTGGACATGGTGGATGGTGTCGAGTTCGTGGACAGCGCCATAATCGCTGACGATTGCGCCATCAAAATCCCATTCGCCGCGCAAAATGTCGCCCAGCAGCCACTTGCTCTGGTGACTGGGGACGCCATCAATCTCATTATAGCTGGGCATGACGGCGGCGATGCCGGTGCGGCGGACGACTTCGCGGAAGGGCGGGAAGAAATTCTCGCGCAACTGGCGCTCCGAGATGGAGGCAGGCGCGATATTCTGGCCGCTTTCAGGCTGACCGTGCCCGGTCATATGCTTGAGCGTCGCCATCACCTTGTCCGGGCCAAGCTGCTTGCTTTCGCCTTGCAGGCCCAGCACCGCGGCTACGCCCATTTCGCCGCAGAGATAGGGGTCTTCGCCATAGGTCTCTTCGATTCGGCCCCAGCGCGGATCGCGGGCGATATCAACCACCGGGGACAAAGCGAGATGCACGCCACGGGCACGAACTTCGCGCGCGGTGACGGACTGGATATCATACATCAACTGGCGGTCGAAACTGCCGGCCAGACCGATCGCCATCGGAAAACTGGTGGCGTCGGTCGCCATATAGCCGTGCAGCGATTCTTCGTGGAACAGAACGGGGATGCCGAGGCGGGTGTCCTCAATCGCCCATTTCTGGATCGCGGTGATGAAAGCCACGGTGTCCGCCGGTGTGCGCCAGCGGGCACCCACGCCACCAGCCTGCTCCGATCCGTCAGGCGCGCCGCGCTTGTCGGACGGGCGGGTGATCTGGCCAAAGCTTGCGGGATAGGCGCGACTCGCCTTGGCGGGGGAGAATGTCAGGCCATCCATGATATCGGCCTTGGTCGCCCAGAGCGCGATGATCTGGCCGACCTTTTCCTCCAGCGTCATGCGGCCAAGCAGGTCGCGGACGCGCAGGTCGATCGGCGCGGTCGCGTCCTTGTAGAGCGGGCCGCCTTTTTTCGCGGCCATGGCCGGAGTTGCCGCGGCGAGCGACGTGGAAGCCAGCAGTCCGAGCGCCTGGCGTCGCGCAACAGTCATGGTCATTACGTCATCAGGACGATCGAAATCGTCCCCCGGATTGATATGTTGCGGTGATGATTCATGATGCACCTCTCCAATTTTGCCGAACTGTCACGTTTCTGCTTGCCGGATCATCGCTGATAGCGTTACCATTGGTAAGACAAGTTGGAATTGTCAATGCCCGATAGCGGGCGGAGCAAGCCGACGCTAGGGAGAGGAAGAGATGATCGCGCGCCTGATTTGCTGGATGATGGCTGTTGCCTTGGCCAGCCTGACGCCCTTGGCACGGGCAGAGGACGGCTATGACCTCTGGCTGCGCTATCCCCGTGCCGACGATGCGACGGCCGCGCGCATTTCAGCCCATGCGCGAGTGATCGCTGCGCCCACTGGCAGCGCGACGATGCAAGCGGCGCGAGACGAATTGCAACGCGGCATCATCGGTATGACCGGCGCTCCCCCCAGCCTGTCAGATATGGTTGCGCCGGGTGCCCTATGGCTGGCGACGCCGAAGACCGCGCCTGCCCTGCCAGTTAAAACGAACGACCTTGGCCAGGAAGGCTATGCGATCCGGTCGATTCGGGTTGAGGGACAGCCGGTCACGCTGATCGCGGCGAATAGCGACAGTGGGCTGCTGCATGGTGCATTCCACTGGCTGCGGCTGGCGCAATCGGGTGCGGCGCTCGATGCGATCGATGTGCGGAGCGCGCCGCGCATCGGCCTGCGCCTGCTCAACCATTGGGACAATCTGGATGGCACGGTCGAGCGCGGCTATTCAGGGTCTTCGATCTGGGACTGGTGGCGGCTGCCCGACTGGAAGGGGCCGCGCTATACAGATTATGCCCGCGCCAATGCGTCGATCGGCATCAACGGCACCGTCCTCAACAATGTGAATGCCAAGTCGGACAGCCTGACCGCGCCCTATATCGCCAAGGCGGCGGCGCTGGCGGATGTGTTCCGGCCCTATGGCATCAAAGTCTATCTATCGGTCAAATGGACCGCGCCGATGGAGTTGGATGGGCTGAAAACCGCCGATCCGCTCGATCCGACCGTGGCTGCCTGGTGGAAGGCCAAGGCCGACGAGATTTACACGGCGATCCCCGATTTTGGCGGCTTCCTGGTCAAGGCCAATAGCGAAGGGCAGCCAGGTCCGCAGGATTATAAGCGCACCCATGCCGATGGCGCGAACATGCTGGCCGCAGCGGTGAAGCCGCATGGCGGGATCGTGATGTGGCGCGCCTTTGTCTACGCCCATGACAATCCCGACGATCGCGCCAAGCAGGCCTATGCCGATTTCAAGCCGCTCGACGGCCAGTTTGCCGACAATGTCATCGTCCAGGTCAAGAATGGCGCGATCGACTTTCAGCCGCGCGAGCCGTTCCATCCGCTGTTCGGGGCGATGCCCAAGACGCCGTTGATGATGGAGTTCCAGATCACCAAGGAATATCTGGGGCAATCGACGCACCTGACCTATTTGGGGCCGTTGTTCGAAGAGACGCTGAAAAGCGATACGTTTGCGAAGGGCAAGGGATCGACGGTCGCCAAGGTAATCGACGGATCGTTGGAAGCGCACAAGCTGACCGGGATTGCGGGCGTCGCCAATATCGGCACGGATCGCGACTGGAGCGGGTCGATCTTCAACCAGGCGGACTGGTATGCGTTCGGGCGGATGGCCTGGAACCCGGACCTGACCGCCGATACGGTGGCGCGCGAATGGGCGGCGCTGACCTTCACGCCCGACAAGGCAGTGGTCGAGCCGGTTGCCACGATGATGATGGGATCGCGCGAGGCGGCGGTGGACTATATGACGCCGCTCGGCCTTGCCCATGTGATGGACACCGGCCACCATTATGGTCCCGGTCCCTGGGTATCGGAATTAGCGCGGCCCGAATGGAACCCGGTCTATTATCATAAGGCGGATGCGACCGGCATCGGCTTTGACCGGACCAAGAGCGGCAGCAATGCCATCGCCCAATATGCGCCGCCGCTGGCCAAACGGTTCGCCGATCCGCGCACCACGCCGGAGCGGGACTTGCTGTGGTTCCATCATCTGCCTTGGGACTATCGGCTGGCGTCGGGCGAGACGCTGTGGGATGGCCTTGTCCATCGCTATGACCGGGGCGTTGCCTATGTCGCGGGGATGCGCGCGACTTGGGAAGGGCTGCGTCCGATGGTCGATGGGGAGCGCTTTGCGCAGACGCAGACCTTCCTCGCCATCCAGCAAAAGGAAGCCCAATGGTGGCGTGACGCGAGCATTGCCTATTTCCAGTCGATCGCCCGTCGCCCCCTGCCCGCCGGGGCCGCGTCGCCGCCTGAGACGCTAGAAGCCTATAAAATGCGCAAATTCCCCTATGCGCCGGGCAATCCGTGATTTTTCGCTTTAATCCGACGGGGTGATGTCGCTACCACTTCGGCGACATCATTACCGACCCGAAAGTACCCCGCATTGACCGATACCCGATCCTCCCGCCGTCAGCGCAACGCCCCCACGATCAACGACGTGGCGCGCCATGCCGGAGTATCGCCCATGACGGTGTCGCGCGTCATCAATGGCGAGCAGGTGGTGCGCCCGGCGACCAAGGCGAAGGTCGATGCCGCCATCGTCGCGCTCAACTATGCCCCCAGCGCTGCTGCGCGCAGCCTGGCGGGGGGTGATGAACTGCGGATCGGCCTGCTCTACAGCAACCCGTCCTCCTCTTATCTGAGCGAATTTCTGGTCGGCAGCCTGGACCAGGCGAGCCGCAGCGGCGTCGACCTGGTCGTGGAGAAATGGGACGAGCAGACGTCGGTGAAGGCGGTGGTCGACCATCTGCTGCGCGGACGGATCAACGGCGTCATCCTGCCGCCGCCGCTGTGCGATCTGGAGGAAATGGTGGCGGCGTTGAAGGCCGCCGATATTCCCGCCGTCGCGGTGGCGACCGGCCGGGCACCCGGCGACCTGGCCGCGGTCAGCATCGACGATTTTCAGGCCGCCTATGAAATGACGCGCCACCTGATCACACTTGGTCATTCACGCATCGGCTTCGTCAAGGGCAACCCCAACCAGACTGCGAGCGGCAAGCGGTTCGAAGGCTATCTTGCGGCGCTGAGCGAAGCGAACCTGCCGGTGCTGGATGAACTGATCGCGCAGGGCTATTTCACCTATCGGTCAGGGCTGGACGCGGCCGAACAGATATTGTCGCTACTCGATCCGCCCACGGCCATCTTTGCCAGCAATGACGATATGGCGGCGGCGACGGTGGCGATCGCGCATCGCAGCGGGCTGGATGTGCCGGGCGACCTGACGGTGTGCGGGTTCGATGACACCTCGCTCGCCACCACCATCTGGCCCGAACTGACCACGATCCGCCAGCCGATCAGCGCCATGTCGCGCGCGGCGGTCGAGGTCTTGGTGCGGTTGCTGAAAGGACGGCGTGGGGCCGAAACGGACTCTGAACATCTGGTTCTGGAGCATAAGCTGGTGCGGCGGCAGTCGGATGCGGCTCCGAGGATGCGGCCGAGGCTGGGCGTGCGATAATAAGGCGCGTTGCGGCGGAGCCTTATGACAACGCGCGACGATTGCAACTCATCTCCCCTCCCCAGAGGGCAGCGCTATGGCGTAAGGAATGCATCCCTCTTTGCTTCGTCATGCTAAACAAGTTCAGGGTGACGACTTTGGATGGGTTGGGTGCCATATGCGATAGCCCTGCCCCGCCGGGGAGATGAGGCGAAGGCGCGCGTGTCGAGGCTGGCGGCAGCACTCCCCCACCGAACCTCCCCCTCAAGGGGGAGGGGTTTATGGGACGTGTGCTATTACGCCTCGCCGAAGACGCGGTGGAAGATCGTGTCGACTTGCTTAAAATGATAATCGAGGTTGAATTTTTCCTCAATCTGTTCGGGCGGCAGCGCGGCGGTGACGTCGGTGTCGGCTTTGAGCAGTTCCAGCAGCGATAGCTGGCCGTCCGATTCCCACACTTTCATCGCGTTGCGCTGGACATAGCGATAGCTGTCCTCGCGGCTGACACCGGCCTGCGTGAGCGCGAGCAACACGCGCTGCGAGTGGACAAGGCCGCCCATCTTGTCGAGATTCTTCATCATCCGCTCAGGATAGACGAGCAGCTTGTCGATCACCCCGGTCAGGCGACCCAGCGCGAAGTCGAGGGTGATCGTCGCATCGGGACCGAAGAAACGCTCGACCGACGAATGGCTGATGTCGCGTTCGTGCCAAAGCGCGACATTTTCGAGCGCGGGCACGACGGCGGCGCGGACGACGCGGGCAAGGCCGGTCAGATTTTCGGTCAGCACCGGGTTGCGCTTGTGCGGCATGGCCGACGAACCCTTCTGGCCGGGCGAGAAATATTCCTCCGCTTCCAGCACTTCGGTCCGCTGCAGATGGCGGACTTCGACGGCGAACCGTTCGATCGAGCTGGCGATGACGCCGAGCGTGGCAAAGAACATGGCGTGGCGGTCGCGCGGGATGACCTGGGTCGAGACGGGTTCGATGGCGAGGCCCAGTTTTTCGGCGACATGCTCTTCGACGGCAGGATCAATATTGGCGAAGGTGCCGACCGCGCCGGAAATGGCGCAGGTGGCGACTTCGGCGCGGGCCGCGATCAGGCGCGCCTTGCAGCGGGAAAATTCGGCATAGGCTTCGGCCATTTTGAGGCCGAAGGTGACGGGTTCTGCATGGATGCCATGGCTGCGGCCGATGGTCGGGGTCAGCTTATGTTCGAAGGCCCGGCGCTTGATGACGGCGAGCAGCTGGTCGATATCCTCGATCAGCAGGTCCGACGCGCGGGCCAGTTGGACCGCGAGGCAGGTGTCGAGGACATCGCTCGACGTCATCCCCTGATGCATGAAGCGGGCTTCGTCGCCCACCTGTTCGGCGACCCAGGTCAGGAAGGCGATGACGTCATGCTTGGTGACAGCCTCGATCGCGTCGATCGCGGCGACGTCGATCACCGGGTTTGTGGCCCACCAGTCCCACAGCGCCTTGGCGGCCGAAGGCGGCACGACGCCCAGCTCGCCCAGCTTCTCCGTCGCATGCGCCTCAATCTCGAACCAGATCTTGAAGCGGGCTTCCGGCTCCCAGAGGGCGGTCATTGCGGGGCGGGAATAGCGAGGGATCATGAGCGAATCCTGCAACTGGAGGAGATAAGATGCCGCGCCGCCTAGCAGCGTCGGCAGCGCGGGGCAAATCGGCGGGCGGCATATCCGCGCCGGTCGGCATGCCGCACGCAGCCGATACGCCAAACAAGATGAATTGACGCAATTCGCAAGACGAATGGGGCAATATGAATGGATGTTCAGGAACAATAGCGGCAGTTCATCTATTCTTATTGCACTATTCAAACAGTATTGATGCCAAATCAATATCGCGAAAAACGGGTCGCTTAAGAGGAGATTGTCATGATCCGCACTCTATTGTTCACCACCGCTCTGGCCATCGCCGCGCCCGCCATGGCGCAGCAGGATATGATGTCTGATACCGCCACGCCACAGACTGCCCCGGTCCAGCCCGAAGCGGCGACATTGCAGGCGGCGACGCCCACCAATCCCGCCAACACGGTGGCGACCATCGTTGATACCGAATTTCCGGCCTATGATACCGATGGTGATGGCAAGCTCAGCCAGACGGAATTTTCCCGCTGGATGGTGGCGCTGAAGGCGCAGGAGACCAAGGCCACGGGTCAGACCCTTCCCGAAGCGGAAGTCACCGCTTGGGCCAACGGAGCCTTTGTGACCGCTGATACCGACAAGAATGCGACGATCAGCAAGCCTGAACTCGTCACCTATCTGAGCGGTGGCGCGGGCTGACACAGACGAGAATTTCCCGACCTGTCACGAAGGAAGGGATAAGAGTCAGTCGGGTCGCACCGACGGCGGCATGGCAGCAACGCCATGCCGCCTTTTTTGCGCGTATCAGGACCGCTTGCGGGTGTAGAGCAGCGCTGCGACGATCGCGGCCGAGCCAATGCCCACCGCCGCGCCGGTCCAGGCCGTCTTGCTTATCGAACGGCGAACTGCGTTCACCATATCCAGGGTGGTAGGCTCGTCGTCCGGCAATCCTGCGGCGGGAGCATCATCTGCGCCGTCCTGCGGCGCGCCCTTGTCTGAGTTATCCATAATGGAATGCGTTATGGCAAAGTCCTGCATCGATGAAAAGATGACAGATAGGTTTGCGAACGTCCCCCGTCGTTTTTTTCCTCCCCCAATGGCCACGCAGGACGCGATGACAGCGATAGCCAAAGAATCGCGATGTGCCCCCTTGACTTCGCCACCGCAATTATGTTGGTAGCGCTATCAATCAAGAGTTGTTGTTTAGGAGTTGATGATGCCGGGGGACCATGTCTTGCTCGACGCCCTGCCCGCCGATTGGCGAGAGGGCCGCTTTTTGGGGCGCGTGTTGACCGCCGCTGGCCCCAGTCCGATCATGGTCGTTGAAGGCATAGCCCATGACATGAGCAGGGTGGCCCCCACCGTCGCCCAGTTGGTCGAGATGCTCCCGCTCGGCAGCGATGGCGGCGAGGCATTGGGCGCGCTCGATTCCCTGACATTGCCGCTGCTCAGCCCCGTCGACCTGCAATGCGTCAAGGCGGCGGGCGTGACCTTTGCCCTGTCGGCGATCGAGCGCGTGATCGAGGAACGGGCGCGTGGCGATGCCAGCGCCGCTGCCGCCATCCGGGGTCGCCTGGAAGAACGGGTCGGCGGGTCGATCCGCGCCGTGGTTCCTGGCTCGCCCGAAGCCGCCGCGCTCAAGGCCGCACTGATCGAGGACGAGCTTTGGTCGCAATATCTGGAGGTCGCGATCGGACCCGATGCGGAAGTCTTTACCAAGGCTCCGATATTGTCGACCGTGGGTGCAGGCGCGCAGATCGGCATCCGATCCGATTCCACCTGGAACAACCCCGAACCCGAAATCGTGCTGATCGGCAATTCGGCCGGGAGCGCTATCGGCGCGACGCTGGGCAATGACGTCAATCTGCGCGATTTCGAAGGGCGCTCGGCGCTGCTGCTCGGCAAGGCGAAGGACAATAATGCCTCCTGCGCGCTGGGTCCGCTCATTCGCCTGTTCGACGAAGACTTCACCATCGACGATGTACGCAATGCCGAAGTCGCGCTGACCATCGACGGGCCGGAAGGCTATCGCCTGGAAGGCAGCAGCAGCATGAACCAGATCAGCCGCGATCCGCTGGAGCTGATGCGCCAGACCATGTCGGAGCATCAATATCCCGATGGCTTCGCGCTGTTCCTGGGCACTTTGTTCGCGCCGGTGCAGGACCGCGACGAGCCGGGTCGCGGCTTCACCCATAAGGTCGGCGATATCGTCGCCATCGCCACCCCCCGCCTTGGCAAGCTGGTGAACGAAGTCGTGACGTCGAAGGATGCCGCGCCCTGGACCTATGGCCTGACCGCCCTGATGATGAATCTGGCCGAACGTGGCCTGTTGAACAGCGCCAAAGAGAAAGCCGTCGCATGAATCGCGCTATCTACCCCAGCCTTGCGGGCAAACGGGTCTTCATCAGCGGCGGCGGCAGCGGTATCGGCGAGGGGCTGGTCGAAGGCTTTGTTGCGCAGGGCGCGCATGTCGCCTTTTGCGACATCGCCGTAGCCGAAAGCGAAGCGCTGGTGGCGCGCCTGAGCGATGCGGCCTTCACGCCGATTTTCCACGCGATCGATCTGTGCGACATCAATGCGGTGCAGGCGATGATGGCGCAGGTCGAGGCCGAACTGGGCGGCATCGACATCCTGATCAACAATGCCGCCAACGACGACCGCCACACGATCGAGGAGGTTACGCCGACCTATTGGGACGAGCGGATGGCGGTGAATTTGCGCCATTTGTTCTTCGCCGCGCAGGCGGCCGTTCCGGCGATGAAGCGCGCGGGCGGTGGCGTGATCCTGAATTTCGGATCGATAAGCTGGCACCTCGCCTTGCCCGAACTGATATTGTACCAGACCGCCAAGGCGGCGATCGAGGGTATGACGCGCAGCCTGGCCCGCGACCTTGGCCGCGACAATATCCGCGTCAACACGATCATTCCGGGCAATGTCAAAACGCCGCGCCAGCTCAAATGGTACACGCCCGAAGGCGAGGCGGAAATCGTCGCCGCGCAATGCCTGGACGGACGCATCATGCCGGTCGACGTCGCCGCGCTGGCGATGTTCCTGGCGTCGGACGATGCCCGCTATTGCACCGGCCATGACTATTTCATTGATGCCGGCTGGCGCTGACATGACCAGCGTGACGCCCCAGAGTGTTTTGAGTGTCGGCGCGATGCTGGGCGAAGGCCCGATCTGGGTCGCACGCGACGCCGCGCTGTGGTTCGTGGATATAAAGGGCCATTGCGTCCACCGTTTCGACCCCGCGCTCAATGTCGCGCGGAGCTGGACCACGCCGGGACAGGTCGGATGGATCGTGCCGACCGCTGACGGCATGTTCGCGGTCGGGCTGCAATCGGGCATTCACCGCTTCGACCCGGCGAGCGCCAGCTTCCGGCTGCTGCACGCACCCGAAGCGCATCTGCCCGGCAACAGGCTGAACGACGCGACCGTTGCGCCGGACGGGGCGCTATGGTTCGGATCGATGGACGATGCGGAAAAGGCTGATAGCGGTCACATCTATCGGTTGCATCAGGGCACCTGCGTCAATGTCGGCCTGCCCCCGGTCTCCATCACCAATGGCCCGGCGCTTTCGCCCGATGGTCGAACGCTTTATCATACCGATACGCTCGGTCGCCATATCTGGCGCACCGCGCTCGACGCCGATGACGCGATTGGCGAAACGTCGCTCTTTACAACGATCGAGAATGGCGCTGGCTATCCCGATGGGCCGACGATCGATGCCGAAGGCTGCCTGTGGACGGGCCTCTTCGGTGGCTGGGCGGTGCGGCGCTATGACCCGGCGGGGGCGCTGATGCGCGAAGTCCGCTTTCCGGTCGCCAACATCACCAAGATCGCGTTCGGCGGCGACGACCTGTCGGTTGCCTATGCCACGACAGCGCGCAAGGGACTGGATATGACAGCGTTGACAGAGCAGCCCCTTGCGGGTGATCTGTTCGCCTTCGACCCCGGCGTCGCGGGGCTGCCGGGTCCTGTCGCCACAATATAAGATTTGGGAGAATGACGGATGAATGAGGGGAGCGCCGAAAAGGTCAACATGGCCTTTATCGCAGCGATCGTCGCGGTGGCGACGATCGGCGGGTTCATGTTCGGCTATGATTCGGGTGTCATCAACGGCACGCAGAAGGGGCTTGAAAGCGCCTTTGACCTCGGCAAGCTGGGCATCGGCATCAATGTCGGTGCCATTCTGGTCGGCTCGTCGGTCGGCGCGTTCATGGCGGGACGGATGGCCGACCTCATCGGTCGCCGCGGCGTCATGATGCTGGCGGCCATATTGTTCCTCGTCAGCGCGCTGCTGGCGGGCGCGGCCGGGTCATCCGCCATCTTCATCTTCGCCCGCATCATCGGCGGCCTGGGCGTCGGCGCGGCCAGCGTCATTTCGCCTGTCTATATTTCCGAAGTCACGCCAGCGGCGGTGCGCGGGCGGCTGTCGAGCGTCCAGCAGGTGATGATCATTTCCGGCCTGACCGGCGCGTTCATCGCCAATTTCGTGCTGGCACGCTATGCGGGCGGATCGACCGCGCCGCTGTGGCTCGACTTCCCGGCGTGGCGCTGGATGTTCTGGTTGCAGGCGATTCCTGCCGCCATCTACCTGGTCGCCTTGCTCTTCATCCCTGAAAGCCCCCGCTATCTGGTCGCGCGTGGCCGGGATGCGGACGCCGAAGTGGTGCTGACCCGCCTGTTCGGTCCGCTCGAAGCCGCGCGCAAGGTCGCGGAAATCCGCGCCAGCCTTGCCGCCGATCATCATCGGCCCAAATTGTCCGACCTCATTGAAAAGACCAGCGGCAAGATCCGCCCGATCGTATGGACCGGCATCGGCCTGGCGGTGTTCCAGCAACTGGTCGGCATCAACGTCGTCTTCTATTATGGCGCGACGCTGTGGGAAGCGGTCGGCTTCTCTGAGGATAATGCGCTACAGATCAACATCCTGTCGGGCGTGCTGTCGATCGGCGCGTGCCTTGGCGCGATCGCGCTGGTGGACAAGATCGGCCGCAAGCCGCTGCTGCTGATCGGATCGGCGGGCATGGCGGTGACGCTGTCGGTCGTGGCCTATGCTTTCTCCACCGCCGTCACCGGCGCGGATGGTGCCGTGTCCTTGCCCGGCCATAACGGGTTGATGGCGCTCATTTCCGCCAATCTCTATGTGATCTTCTTCAACCTGAGTTGGGGTCCGATCATGTGGGTGATGCTGGGCGAAATGTTCCCGAACCAGATTCGCGGTTCGGGCCTGGCCATCGCCGGCTTTGCCCAGTGGATCGCCAATGCGGCGATTTCGGTCAGCTTCCCTTCGCTGGCCGTCTCGCCGGGGCTGGTGTGGACCTATATGGGCTATGCGCTGTTCGCGGCGATCTCCTTCTTCTTCGTGCGCAAGATGGTGTATGAGACCAAGGGTCGCGAGCTAGAGGATATGGTCGGCTGAGTAACGAGACGATCCTGTTGCGGGCGGGAGGGCTGGAGGCAGCGCTCTCGCCCGCTTGCGGCGGGGCGCTGCGCTGGCTCGCGCTCGATGGCGTCGACCTGCTGCGGCATGCGCCGGAGGGGAGCGCCGATCCGCTCGATATGGCGAGCTTTCCGCTGGTGCCCTATGCCAATCGCATCGCAGACGGGCGCTTTCATTTTGACGGGCAGGACTATCACCTGCCGCGCAATTTCGGCGATCATCCGCACAGCATCCATGGCCATGGCTGGCAGAGCGGCTGGGCAGTGACGGACCAAAGCCCGGACAGCGCGTTGCTGACCCTGGTTCACAGCGCCGATGCGCGCTGGCCATGGGCTTTTACGGCGCAGCAGCAAGTCACGCTGGCTCCCGACGCGATCATCATGACGCTGGCGCTTACCAACCAGGCCGATGGCGATGCGCCGGTCGGACTGGGTTTTCACCCCTATTTCTGCGCCGATCCCGCAACGCGCCTGCAATTCGCTGCCCAATCCCTGTGGCTGTCTACCCCGGACATGCTGCCCGAACGATCCGTGCCCGCCGACACGCTTGGCGACTGGTCGCGGTTGGCCCTGGTGCAGGGCGACAGCCTGATCGACAATGTCTATGGCGGCTGGGACGGGATGGCGACCGTGGAACGCGGCGACGGGCTGCGCCTGATGCTGACGGCGAGCGGGGCGGACTGGCTGCATGTCTATCGACCGCCCGGTGCCGATTTCTTCTGCCTGGAGCCGGTCAGCCATATGCCCGATGCCCTGAACCGGGCCGATGGCATGGCGATACTGCCCCCCGGCGCAACCCTGAGCCTCTCGATGCGCATAGAAATCGACAAAAGCGATCAGGCGCTTCCGAAATCCGCAAGGATCGCCTAAGCTGCACCGCAACAGCAGCATGAGGTAAAGCCGATGCAATTTTTGCGGACTGCCTTCTGGGTCGTCATCGCCGTCGCCCTCGCCTTCTTCTGCATGGCGAATTATGTCCCCGTGACCGTGCGCCTGTGGGGCGACCTGGTGATGGAAACCAAGCTGCCGGTCCTGCTGATCGGGGCCTATCTTCTGGGTGCTTTGCCCTTCTGGATCGTGGCGCGCGCCACACGCTGGCGCTTGAAGCGGCGGCTCGACAGCACCGAACGGGCGCTGGCGGCGGTCACCACGCCGCCTGCGCCCCCGGCTTCGGTGGCTCCTGCCGCTTCGACGCCGGTCGCATCGTCCCCTATGTCCTCGACGCCACCCGTAGCCGAAGCGACGGACCCGATACTTCCCACCTCCCCTCCTCTTTCGCCCGCAGGACCAGCATGAGCAGCCCCATCTATGTCGCCATCGACACGCCAGACCTCGCCAAGGCGCAACATCTGGCGGGGCAGGTGCGCCATCATGTCGGCGGGCTGAAACTGGGCCTCGAATTTTTCTGCGCCCATGGCCATCATGGCGTGCTGGAGATGATGAAGTTCGGCCTGCCGATCTTTCTCGACCTCAAGCTGCATGATATTCCCAATACGGTGGCCAAGGCGGTGCAGGCGCTGCATCTGCTGGAGCCGGCGATCCTGACCGTCCATGCGGCAGGCGGCCGCGCCATGCTGGAGGATGCCAAGGCGGCGGCGGGCGTCAATACGAAGGTGGTGGCGGTGACCGTGCTGACCAGCCTGGATGATGGCGACCTGCTCGACATCGGTGTCGGCGGGAAGGCCGAGGATCAGGTACGGCGGCTTGCAGACCTGGCGCAGAGCGCTGGGCTGGACGGCATCGTCTGTTCGGGCGAGGAAGTGGCGATGGCCAAGAAGGCCTGGCATGACGGCTTTTTCGTGGTGCCGGGCGTGCGGCCCACAGGCGGCGCGATGGCAGACCAGAAACGCGCCGTGACCCCGCGCCAGGCGCTCGATCGCGGTGCGTCCATTTTAGTCGTGGGACGGCCGATCAGCCTGGCGGAAAATCCCGACCTGGCCGCGCGCGAGATCGAGGCGACGCTATAGCAGTCCGAAACTGGTTACCCGCCCCCTCCTGGCTGCGCCCTATGACCGCGACGGTTCGCCTATCCTGATGCTTGGCGGTCCGAAATAGCTTTCCGGCAGCCTGTCCCGATAGGCGGTGATCGACTGGATTACGATCGTCGGGTCCACCATCGCGATGCTGAGCCGATGCCGTCCCGCTTTTGCTATCGCGGCCTTGAACCGCATGATCCGCATGTCGGTCCGGGAATCATGATCATGCGCTTCGCCCAGAAACTCCTCGGTCTCGCGCCTTTCCGGCGTGAAGACAGAGACGATCTGGGGTGCATTATCATCGATCCACAGCGCCAGCGACAATTGATGCGCGGGGTTGATGTTAAGGGTCGGCGCGGTGACGAGATCGAAGGTCCAGTCTCCCGCTTCGCCGACAAAGATCGGATAGTCGAGGCGCGGTGCCTTGGCCGGATCGGCGATGGAGGGCGCGTCGACCGGGAATACAGACATGGCGGCTTCGACACGACCATAGTCGGGAATGGCTTCCCACCGTACATTCCCGGCCGGAACATTGCGTTCGAATGCATTGGCGGGAATGGAGAATGGGCCGTGCAGGCTGCCCCAGCAGCCCTTGGCCAGGCGCGTCTGGTCGGCCGATGCCTTCACGGCGTTGATGCCCACTGAAACGCTGTACGACACCCCCTCCTGGCTGATGTCGATCGATCCCTTGGACGTACCTTCCGGCACCTTGGCCCAATCGATATCCACCCAATAGCGCCGATCCTCGGCACTGATGGAAAAGGCGCTATCTTCGGTCAGGATGATCCACGGTTCGCTGACCGACACTTTGGCCGCGATCGGCCGCTTGCCGCGCGGAAATATCTCGATCCAGCGCCGTTCGCGCCGCAGACTGTCGAATGTCGGCAGGCTGGGCGGCAGATAATAGCCGGGCCATGCCTCGCTCCTGCCCTCGACGGCGACACCGAACAAGGAAACGTCGTTCAGATCCAGCTCGGATACCGGCGGCAGGATATCCTGCGTCGGCTGATACCAGTCGAAATAGCCGATATAGGTCTGGTCCATCAGGTGGTTCCATTTTCCACCCGACAGATCATGATTATAGGTATCGCGTATCCGATGCGCCTGCGCGAACAGCCGCTTCACTTCGACGGCTTCCTTGTTGGTGCTGGCACGGCCTTGTTCGGCGAACCACCCGTTGCGCCCGGCGGCCACAAGCATTTCGGTCAGATTGCAGCATCCCCTGATGGGATGAAGCACCAACTGATAATAAGCGGCGCGGTACATCTCCGGCAGAGCCTCGTTCACGGCCTCCGCCCGGTTACGCAGCGCCCGCCACAGGGCGACCATGCGTTCGGCTTCCCTGAAATTGGGCAGGCTATAGGTGTCAGGCCGCAACTGCTCCGGTTTGCGCCAGGCATTATATTTGGCGTAACGCGACACCAGTGACGCGATTTCGGCGGCATGGGCCTGGCCAAATTCGCGCGCTGCCCATAGCCGGGTCCACTCCGCCATCCGTTCCTTGGTCACCGCCTTGGGGTCCCAGGCCATGGCCAGGAAAAATTCGATCGGCAGTTCCAGCGGCTTCAGGTCGCCGATATTGCTGATCCAGATGCGGTTCGCGCCATATTCCAGCGCGAGATTCATCTGTTCCCAGATCTTCGGGAAGGGATTGGTGTTGATCCATTTATAGCTATACGGACCGCCATTCATGTCCATATGGTGATAGACACCAAAGCCACCCGTCCGGCTTGCACGCTCCTGCGGCGTGGGAAGGCGGCGAATATAACCCACATTATCATCGGCAAACATCAAGGTTACATCGTCGGGCACCTTGAGGCCCGCGTCATAATATTTCTGGACCTCGGTAAAGAGTACCCAAACCTGCGGGATGTCTTCGATGCGCTTGCCGGTTTCTTCCTGCAATATGCGACGCTGGTCCGAAATGATGGTTTCGAGCAAGTCTATGTCGGACTGAATGCCGCCAGTGCCTTCCATCGCGACATCGCCATCGCCCCGCATCCCCATCGTCACCAACAGTTCGCGGTCCTTGCTGCGTTGCGCCCCTTCGCGGAAGAATTGCTGCACCGCCGGACGATTGGTGACATAATTCCATTCGCCATTGCCCGGCCTGCGCGACGTCCATTCCTTATGCGCGCGGTTCATCGGCTCATGATGCGATGTCCCCATGACGATGCCATATTCATCCGCCAGAGGCCCGTTTTTGGGATCATCTTCGTTAAAGGCGTTATTCCACATTGCCGGCCAGAGATAATTGGCGCGCAGCCGCAGCAGGAGTTCGAACACCTTGGTGTAGAAGTCCGAATTCATGCCGCCGAATTTTTCCGCGGTCCAGGCGGACAGGCAGGGTGCCTCATTGTTGAGGAAGATGCCGCGATACCGAACCGCTGGTTCACCCTGAAAATATGTACCGTAGGAAATGCGGACCTGATCGCGCTTCACCACCGGCACGTCCGCCCACCAATACCAGGGGGACACGCCGATATTCTGCGACAGATCATAGATGCCATAGATGGTGCCGCGCTTGTCGCTGCCGACGATCACCAGCGCTTCTTCAATACCCGGCAGCGGATTGCGAACCGTCTGTAGCGTATAGCTTTCCCACTTGCCCCTTATCGGCGCGACGTCGATCTTGCCCGTTGCAGCAAGTTGGTCGATCGTCGGGCTTTTGCCCAATGTTCCGATCAGCACCATGCGTCTTTTGTCGGGCGCGGGCGAGAAGGCGGCATCCGTTCCGGTTACCCGCCCCACGTCCGCCGCCAGGTCGCCAGCGGCGCGACGCACGCCCGGAAAATCACCCTGGTCGACGAAAAGAGGGACGCTTGCCCCCTTTGCGGCCAGTTCGAAACCCTTGGCTTTCCCGTCAAAACTGACCGCTGCGCGCAGCGGGCTTGCGGCAAGCGCCGCAGCAACAGATCCAGAAAGCACATCGCGACGTGACAGCATCAGAGAGTTCCAATCCAGCTAAAACCGCCCGGCGGGGACGACCGTCCCTATCCCGCCTCATAAGCGTTGGAAGACAAAGAGGGTGGAGCGTTGCCGCGCCACCCTCTCCGCCTGTCTTCGATCAGAAGCTACCGCGAAGCCCGACGAGATATTGTACGCCCGGCTTGTACTGGGTGAAGGTCGCCCCTTCAAACTGGAAGTAGCTGCGCAGCTTCGAGTTGGTGAAGTTCTGGATATCGACGGTCAACTGCGGCGCGCCCTTCCATCCAAACAGCTTCTCCAGGTCGAAAGATGAAGCGAAATCCCATTGCTGGTAATCATCGCTGTAGAGGGCGGCGGCCGGAATGCCGTTCTGGTTGCCGCCGCTGCTCTGCGATCCTTCGCGGAAGGTGGTCGACACTCGCAAATTGACGCCGCCATTTTCATAATAACCAATCAGGTTATAGGTAAAGGGCGCGACACCAAATGCGGTTGCAGGTCCGTCACTGCGCTGATCGACCAGGGTCGCGTTGGCATTGAAGCCAAAGCCCCGAACGCCGAACCGATCGGTCAGGAAGTCGAGCGGCTGCACCCACTGAAACTCAAGGCCGTTGACCGTGAGCTTGTTGGGCACATTGACCTGCGACTGAACCTGAATGGTTGCAGCAGCCGGACCACCCCGCAGGTCGATCGCCTGCTGCTGGGTGGGGTTCAGCGAGTCATAGGTAATGCCATATTGCGCCAGGAACGAAAATGGCTGGGTCGTGATCTGGTTGTTGGTGAAGCCCGTCAGCGACTTGCGGAAGGCATTGAACGAAATCAGGCCTTCGCGACCCGTATAGAGTTCGACGCCCAGATCGAGGTTGTTCGAGAAATAGGGGTTGAGGGCAGGATTGCCGATCGTCGCGGTCGCGGCCGAGGGATCGCCAAAGCCAACGCCGGGCAACTGCGCGGCCGGGTCAGGCCGGGTCATCGTTTTGGAATAAGCCGCCCGGACAACCGCCATATCGCCCAGATCATAGGCCAGCGTAGCAGTCGGCAGCCACTTGTCGTAACTATTTGAAGTGCGAACCATGGTAACGATGCTCGGATAGCGCGAACCGTCCGGCAACTGGGTGGTGGCGGTCGGGTTGTTGCGCGGATCGGCGATAGAAACCCGGCCCTCGATCGTCTGATCCGTCTTCACATAGCGCGCGCCAACATTGAAGCGCAGGTCATTGTCGCCAATCTGCTGCTTGCCCGACGCCATCAAATAGGCGGCGAAGGACTTTTCATGGATCAGACCACCACTTGCCCCGGTGTTGGACCCACCCGATTCCGGCGCATTGTCATGGAAATAATCATAGTTGGACGCTTGCTTGAAACGGTTCCAATCGACGGTGACGAAGCCCGCACGGCCCGGCATGAGGAAGCTCGGCAGTTGGCCCACCGGAACGAGCGAACCGCCATAGTTGACCGTTCCGCTCTGCCCTGCGGTATAGCCCGTGCCATAGCCCGGATAGTCGGGATAGCCAGGCGTGCCAGCCACCGGCGATGCCGCGCCGACGCAGACAGGCTGGCTGTTCGGCCCCGGCAGGAACACATTGGGATTGCCGCCGCAAACGGCGTTCTGCCACGCTTGGCTGTTGTCGAACCCGCGAATGCGACGGCTGACATCGTCATAATTGCCGCCGGCCTGGATGCTGAGATTTTCATCGCCCCAGTTGAGCGAACCGCGTACGCCCTTCGTCTTGTTGAGGCGCCGTTCGTCGGAAATATTCACGCGACCGCCGTTCCAGACAAAATTGTTCGGATCATTGAGGTCGACATTGGCTGCGATCGTCGGCGGACCATTGGGGTTATAGGTATAGTCCACCGTCACACCCGTACCCATGGCGGTGACCGGACCGGCGGTCGGGATTTCGCGATGGAAGGTGCTGCGCGTGTAATTGGCCTGCAACGACAGCTTCAGGCGATCGCCAAGTTCCCAATCCACGCCGGGATTGATGCTGTAAAGACGGGTCGTTTCCGTGAGGGGACGATATTCCAGGAAAAATTGCGAGTTGGCGTAAGTGCCATTGGTAACCAGGCAACCCGCGGCGCAATCTTCCCGATCATAGCTGGTGTTGGTCGGGATGAGCTGGCCGTTGCGCACGATCCACGCGATATTTTCGCGGGTCAGGTCATTCTTCTTATAGCCATAGAGACCGTCAATATAGAAGTTCATCGTATCGGACGGACGCCATTCGGCACTGGCGATCGCATTGATGCGGTCGCGACGACCATATTGCGCTGAGAAACGGCCAAGGCGGGGCAGGATGCCATTGTCGATCTGCTGGATGGTGGCACCCGGATTATTGGCAAGCAACCAGGCACGATCGATGGTCTGGCCAGCAACGGTGCCCGCGCCCGCACCGGCCGGTACGGTGGCCGGGATGGTCCAGTTGCCGCCGCCGGTCGTGTTGCACCCGGTGGCTGCCCCACATTGCGCGGCAGTCAGCGCCGGATTGGTATAGCCGATCGTTTCATAGCCGCGATTGTCCGTGAACAGCCGCTGACCGGACACGCCGACGAGGATCCCCATCGTATCATTGGTGGTGCTGAAAATTGCCGACCCGCGCGCGCCGATCTTGTCGACCCCGCTCTGCTTGGTGCCCTGCATATTATAGGTGAAGCGTGTGCCGGGGCGATCAAACGGCCGTGCGGAGCGCATATCGATGTTGCCCGCTGCGCCGCCTTCCAGCAGGTTTGCGGTATAGCTTTTGTTGACCGTCAATTTGGTGAAAAGGTCGGTCGGGAAAAAGCTGAGATCGACGGAACGGTCCGTCCCCTGCGCGTCGGTCGCACCCGATGACGATACGGCGATGGGCGCACCATTCAGCGTGACGTTGGTGAAGTTCGAACCAAGGCCGCGAATCGCGACGTTTACGCCCTCGCCGTTCACGTCGCGGTTGATCGTAATGCCGGGAATACGGTTGAACGATTCGGCGATGTTCGTATCGGGAAATTTCCCGATATCCTGCGCAAAGATGGAATCGGTAAAGCCAGTGGCATCGCGCTTGGCGTTAGTGGAACTTTGCAGCGAGGCGCGATAGCCGGTCACCACGATGTCGTTTACGGTTGTGTCGGGCGCTATCGACTGAGCCTGCGGAGCCGCATCACCTGCCTGCGCATGAACCTCCCCCGCGAACATCGTCGTAATAGCGGTCGCAGCCAACAAGGCGCGACGAACATCTGTTTGATATCGTGCCATTTCATCCTCTCCCTGGATAGTGCGTGACGTTACACAATCTTTCTGAATGGTAACGCTATCACAATCGCTGACTGCAATATCGAAAAAAGCTTGTCAATGGGTAAGGCCAATATTTGTTATACTGGTTTCAACGAAACCCGCCTTATCCTGGCGACCGCAGTCCTTTCGGCATCAGATTGTTACCGGGGCCGGGGCAGCCAGTCGGTATTCGGCACATGCGGAGTTGCCGCCAGGGATCGGTAAAACCAATACCCCGGATCACAGACTGTAGACGAAATGCCCTCTATCAAGAACGAACGTTGGCGCGAGAATGGACCGCCAGCAGAGATGCTTCTCATTGACGCACGGCCAGTCCGTCGAACCCGGCAAGCCTACATGGCCACCCTTATGACGTTCAGCCAGCATTGCGCGCCGCGCGCACCTTGATTGACTAACCGTTGAGCCATCCCTAAATCGCCGCGCATGTCCGCGCGCCTGTCCTTCAATGGGCCGCGCCTCCCTTTTGAGTCAGGAATGTCCATGTTCGGCGCACTCGCCAAGTCCATCTTCGGTTCGTCCAACGAACGCTATGTGAAGTCGCTGGGCAAGATCGTCGATCGGATCGCCTCGTTCGAACCCGCGATGCAGGCGCTGAACGATACGGATCTGGCCGCGCAGACCGTCAAGTTCCGCGAGCGGCTGGCCGCGGGCGAGACGCTGGACGACCTGCTGCCCGAAGCCTTTGCCACGGTGCGCGAAGCGTCCGTCCGGGTTCTGGGCATGCGCCATTTCGACGTGCAGATGGTCGGCGGCATCGTCCTGCATCGCGGCGAGATCGCCGAAATGCGCACGGGTGAGGGCAAGACGCTGGTGGCAACGCTCGCCACCTACCTGAACGCGCTGGAGGGCAAGGGCGTCCATGTCGTCACCGTGAACGACTATCTCGCCAGCCGCGACTGCGACTGGATGGGGCAGGTCTATCGCTTCCTGGGGCTGACCACCGGCGTCATCGTGCCCAACATCAGCGAGGATCAGCGCCGCGCCGCCTATGCCGCCGACATCACCTATGCGACGAACAACGAACTCGGCTTCGACTATCTGCGCGACAATATGAAATATGACCGCGCCTCGATGGTCCAGCGCCCGTTCAACTATGCCATCGTTGACGAGGTGGACTCGATCCTGATCGACGAGGCGCGCACGCCGCTCATCATCTCCGGCCCGACCGACGACAAGTCCGAACTCTATGTCTCGGTCGATGCGATCGTGAAGCAGGTCACGGAAGCCGATTATGAGAAGGACGAAAAGCAGCGCTCCGTCACGCTGACCGAAGACGGCACCGAGCGGATCGAGCGTCTGCTGGAAGATGCCGGGCTGCTCCAGGGCACCAACCTCTATGATTTTGAAAATACGCAGGTGGTGCATCATGTGAACCAGGCGCTGCGCGCCAATGTCATGTTCCGCCGCGACATCGACTATATCGTCAAGGACGGCAAGGTTATCATCATTGACGAGTTCACCGGCCGCATGATGGACGGCCGCCGCTGGTCGGACGGCCTGCATCAGGCGGTGGAGGCCAAGGAAGGCGTCCAGATCGAACCGGAAAACCAGACTCTGGCCTCGGTCACCTTCCAGAATTATTTCCGCATGTATCCCAAGATTTCGGGCATGACCGGCACCGCTTCGACCGAAGCGACCGAATTTTACGAAATCTATAAGATGAACGTCGTCACCATCCCGACCAACAAGCCGGTGCAGCGGATCGACGAGCAGGATAGTTTCTACAAGAATATCGAGGATAAATTCCGCGGCATTGCCCGGACGATCAAGGAACATGCCGAACGCGGTCAGCCGGTCCTCGTCGGGACAGTGTCGATCGAAAAGTCCGAAATGCTGTCTGAATTCCTCAATCAGGAAGGCGTGCCCCACGCCGTGCTGAACGCCCGTTTCCATGAGAGCGAAGCGCATATCGTGGCGCAGGCGGGCCGCAAGGGCGTGGTGACGATCGCCACCAACATGGCGGGGCGCGGCACCGACATCAAACTGGGCGGCAATCTCGAAATGCGGGTCGAGGACGAATTGCGCGACATGCCCGAAGGGCCGGAGCGTGAAGCGGCGATCAAGCGGATCGAGGCCGAGATCGAGGTGGAGAAGCAGGAAGTGCTGGCGGCGGGCGGCCTGTTCGTGCTGGCGACCGAGCGCCATGAAAGCCGCCGCATCGACAATCAGTTGCGCGGCCGTTCGGGCCGTCAGGGCGATCCTGGCCTGTCGCGCTTCTACCTCAGCCTCGACGATGACCTGATGCGCATCTTTGGCCCGGACACGATGTTCGCCAAGATGATCCGCTCCAACCTGGAAGATGGCGAGGCACTGCCCCCGTCCAAATGGCTGAGCAAGGCGATCGAGACCGCGCAGAAGAAGGTCGAGGCGCGCAATTACGACATCCGCAAGCAGGTCGTCGAATATGACGATGTCATGAACGACCAGCGCAAGGTGATCTACGAACAGCGCTCCGACATCATGGATGCCGATACAGTGGACGACGTCGTTACCGACATGCGCCATGAAACGGTGAACGACATTGTCGGCGCATCCTGCCCGCCCGGCACCTATCCCGAACAATGGGACATGGTGAAGCTCAAGACCCGCACCGAAGAAATTCTGGGGCTGGACGTCGATTTCGACGCCTGGCTCGCCGAAGATGCCATCGACCCGGAAATGATCGAGGAACGGCTTGTGGCGATGGCCGACGAAGCCGTTGCCGGAAAGGTCGCCAATGTCGATGCGTCCGACTGGCATATGATCGAGAAGTCGATCCTGCTGCAAAGCCTCGATCATCATTGGAAGGAGCATCTGGCGACGCTCGACGCCCTGCGCCAGGTCGTCCATCTGCGCGCCTATGCGCAAAAGACGCCGATCAACGAATATAAGCAGGAAGCCTTCGCGCTGTTCGAACGGATGCTCGAAAATATCCGCGAAGATGTGACGGGTTCAATCGCGCGGGTGCAGTTCCGCATGGATGAGGCACCCTTGCCGCAATTCGACCTGCCGGTGCTGCCCGACTTCATCACCACCCACATTGATCCTTTTTCCGGCGAGGATAACAGCGCGGACATCGACGCGGGCCAGACGGGCGGTATCACCACCACCATTCCCACCCGGCCGCTCGACACCGCCCCCGCCAATCAGTTCGCCAATCTCGATATCAGCCGCAATGCCCCCTGCCCCTGCGGTTCGGGCCAGAAATACAAGCATTGCCACGGCGCGCTGGCCTGATTGCGGCTTGGCGGGCCTGCACCGTGCCCGCCCCGCATGGCTAATATAGTATTGACCAGATGACGTGTGATTTCGGTAACGTAACCATATCATGATCGTGGCTGATCCTGGGGGGAGCCCGGAGAACGTCATGACGCGCATACCTCATCATCAGCCCGACCGCCGTCGCGAAAGCCGCTTCGTCGCCAATGCCCCTGCCACCCTGCTATGGGATGGCATCAGCGAACCCGTGACCATTCTCAACATCTCGGCCTATGGTGCCTTGCTCGAAACCGCCTTTTTGCCGCCGATCGCCGCGCGCATCACATTGATCAGTGATCATATGGAGGTATGCGGCACGGTCATATGGCACGGCGTGGATCGCTGCGGTCTGCTGCTCAGCCAGGCCATAGACCCGCTCTCGGTGATCGATGAGCCATCGGTAGGCACGACGGAGCCGCCCATCACATTGCGAAAGGTCGCGCCCGGCCGCTATGCCTGAGGGCATGTCCACGCCCGGCATTCCGCTGACCGGCAGCCAGCCAGTCAGCCCGATACCGCGATGCACATGACGGACGGAAACGCAGGCCATTGAGTCGATGGCCAAGCGGTGTAGAACGCCGATTATCGATCATTATGGACGGATAAAGTGGAAGCATGAACGACGCGGACCTGCAGGCCGACGGCGACCCGGAATTCATGACATCGCTGGCGCGCGGACTTGCCGTGCTACAATGTTTTGCGGAACAGGAACGGCTGATGACCATCGCCCAGGCGAGCCAGCTTACAAACCTCAGCCGCCCCGCCGTGCGCCGTTGCCTACATACACTGACGCGCCTTGGCTATGCGGAGAAGATCGGGACGAAATACGCCCTCAAGCCCAAGGTCATGGCGTTGGGCTACGCCTATCTCTCCTCGACCCCGCTGGCCGTTCAGGCCCAGCCGCTGCTGGACACCCTGCGCGATGAAATCGGCGAGTCCTGCTCGCTTGGTTTGCTGGAGGCGGACGAGGTCTGCTATATCGCCAGGGCGGAAACCTCCCGTATCATGTCTGTCGCCCTGCGCGTCGGCAGCCGCCTCCCCCTCTATCCCACATCGATGGGGCGTGTGCTGTTGGCCGGGATGAGTGTGGACGAGCGGCGCGCTTATTTCAGGCGCGTGGCGATCGTTCCGATCACAGCGCGGACCGAAACGCAGATCAGCCGCCTCCTCGCCATTTGCGAACAGGTGGCCGACGAAGGTTTTGCGATCGTTGATCAGGAACTCGAACCGGGCCTGCGTTCCATCGCTGTGCCGGTACGTTCGTCCACCGGGCAAATCCGTGCGGCACTCAATATCGGCACGAATGCCCAGCGCCATAGCGAGGCCGACTTGCGCACCCGCCTGCTACCGGCGCTGCGTAATTGCGCCCGCGCGCTGTCGGCGCTCGACCGGGACCGCCAATAGGCAAGTTGCCAATATTCTCCGCCCTGTGCCGATGCCCGCTTCCCCCCGGATGCGGGCATCGCCTTGCGCTGTCAGTTGGCCTTGCTCAGATCCACCTTCTCAACCCATTCGGGGTAGAAACTCGGCTCGCGGTTGGACCAGCCCGCCGCCGTCGCCGCCGCTTCGCTGATCGATTGCAACAGCACGCGCCGCTTTTCGGGGTGCAGGTGCGGCAGGCTCGCCGCCGCGCAGAAAGCACCGGGCAGCCAGGGTCGTGCGCCCGCGCCCAACAGCCGCTCGTACAGGAACCGATAGGAGGAAAAGCTGGCCAGCCGGTCCTGCCCCAGGTCGAAGGCGGAGATGGTCACCAGCGGGGCCATGAACGGCTCCACCTGTTCCAGGCCGCTGTCATCGGGCACGCGGGCCTTAATCTCTTCCAGCCGCCCATAGATGCGTGCCTGTGCGCGGATGGAGGCTTCCTCCACCAGATCGCGCGACCATAGCTTCATCGCATCGCGGCGATGCAGGCCGATGTCGAGCGACCGGCGAATATAACGTTGTGTGGCAGACGAGAAGCTGGCGAATTCGCGCAGTTCCGCCAAGGTGACGGCTCCGTCCGCAGGTTTTGCACTCGTACCCATGTTCATGCCCTCCGACCTGTAGTCGATCGTCAGAACATGCGCCCTCTATGGTTACTGAAGGCTTAAGCGCCTGTTCCGCCGCCATTCACAAGGGATCAGATTTCCTTGTGCAGCGCAACATGAAAATGCGAAGCCAAGGTTCGGTTGGTCGCGCCGTCCCTCATGCCTCCGACCGGCGCGCTAACACCGCGCCGATCATGCTGCGCCATACCGCGACGTCGCCCGCCTGTGCCATCTGCGCGTCCGGCTCGCGCAACGTATGCAGTATGGCATAGGCATCCTCGACATGGTTACACCATGCTGCATCCACCGCACTCGCTGCATGGGGATCGCTACCCTCACCATTCTGGCTCAGATGGCGTCCAGCCAGGACGCGGGCAATGCGCTCGACGGCGGGGGTAGCGGATGTCGGCATGGGGTGCGGCTCCTCTCTTTACGGGCGGCGATGGCTTCATCTGCCGCCCCCAAACTCTATCATCCTTGCGGCCAAAAAGCCATCAATTCTCAGGCGTGTAGCCCGATGACGGTACAGGATCGCCCTTGTCACCGGGCCGCGTGCTGGACGGCGGATCGGATGCATCCATCGAATCCTCCAACTCCTCGTCCAGCTTTTCCTCGGCGTCGCGAACATGGTCCTGCGCGTCGCTGCTGCGCGCGCCATCGGCCTGCTCATGGGTCTGCGTATGGGAATGATCAGTCGGGGTCATGCGTCTCTCCTGCTCGATGCCACACAGGCATCTCTCCTGATCAACGGACCGGCCCGCATCCCGGTTCCCACGCGCCGTTCGACCAACGCGCCAGCCGCTTCGACCAGCAGCCACGCGATGGGGCGACAAGTATCACGCGCGCGGGTAAACAGGATGTCATGACATATGCGCCCGACGACGGCGAACGCGGCATCTCGCCCGCGATCGCGCTCTATTCCATTCTCGGCTTCTGGTTATTCTACGCCGTGCTGGTCACGCTGCGCGCCACGGTCATGGGCTTCGACGCCCCCTATGAGCTGGCCGCGCGGCGCGCCATCGTCACCGTCATCGGCATCGTCACCACCTGGATCTTCTACCTGATGCTGCGCCGCTTCGACACGAAGCCCTTGAGCGTCCGCGTCGTCGCTGCCTTTTCGCTCGCCGCGCCCTTCGCGCTCGCCATGGCGTCGGCCAATTTCTACATGTTCAACGTCTATGACCCGGTCAACATCTTCACCGATGGCGACCGGATGAAATATCGCAGCGAAGAATATTTCGCGCTGATCCAGATCGTCGAGGATGCGATCAGCCGCTATTTCTTCCTCTCCGCCTGGGCCGCGCTCTACCTCGCTCTCTCCTACGCCAGCGAAGTCCACCGCACCGAACGCCGAGCTGCCCGGCTGGAACGCGCCGCGCAACAGGCCGAACTGCGCTCGCTGCGCTATCAGGTGAACCCGCATTTCCTGTTCAATACGCTCAACAGCCTCTCGACCCTCGTCATGCGCAACAAACCCGACGAAGCGGAAAAGATGATCCTGTCGCTCTCCAACTTCTACCGCACCAGCCTGACCGGCGATCCGCTCGACGACGTGCCGCTGGCCGAAGAAGTCCATCTCCAGCAACTCTATCTCGATATTGAGGGGGTCCGCTTCCCTGAACGGCTGACCAGCGTCATCGACATTCCCGCCGACCTCATGACCGCCTGCGTCCCCGGCCTCATCCTCCAGCCGCTGGTAGAAAATGCGATTAAATATGGCGTCTCGCGCACGTCCAGCCCGGTGCAGATCCGCATCACCGCGCGCGCCGATGGCGAGTTGATGCACATCAACGTCACTGACGATGGCGACCAGCCGCCCGGCGACGCCGATCGCGGCAGCGGCATCGGCCTTGCCAATGTGCGCGACCGGCTGACCGCCCGCTTTGGCGATCAGGGCCGCATCGCTTATGGTCCGCGTGAGGGCGGCGGCTTCTCCGTCCTCATCACCCTCCCCATCATCCGCCAGAGTTGCTGATCCCCATGTCCATCCGCACCATGATCGTCGATGACGAACCGCTCGCGATCGAGCGGCTGCAGATGTTGTGCGCCCGCGAACCGCGCCTGACGCTCTGCGGCACCGCCAGCGATGGCGAAGCCGCCCTGCGCCTCATCGAAGCGTTGAAACCCGACCTCGTCCTGCTCGACATCGCCATGCCGCTGCTCGACGGCATAGGCGTCGCTCGCGCGGTCGGCCGCATGGGCCTGCGCCCCGCCGTCATTTTCGTGACCGCCTTTGAAGGCTTCGCGGTCGAGGCCTTCGATCTTGCCGCCGTCGACTATCTGCTCAAGCCCGTCGCGCATGACCGGCTGACCCGCGCGATCGACCGGGTGGAGGCCGCACGCAGCCTGCCCCCCACCGACGCGCCCGCCATCTCGACCGAAGCCCAGACCGATTGGGCCGAGGAATTCTGGGTGCCGCACCGCTCCGAACTCATCCGCATCGCCACCGACCAGATCGACCGGATCGAGGCGGAGCGCGACTATATGCGCCTCCATGTCGGCACCCACAGCTACCTCCTCCACCAGACGATCAGCAGCTTGGAGGAACGGCTCGACCCGCAGCAATTCGTCCGCCTCCACCGCTCCCACATCGTCCGCCGCGACCATATCGCCCGCCTGCGCCACGACGGCAGCGGCGTGTGGTTCGCCGCGCTCGCCGACGGCAACGAAATCCGCATCGGCCGCACCTTCCTCGCCAACGCCAGAGCCATGACCGGCCGCTAAAGCGCAAATCCTCCCCTTGCAGGGGAGGGGGACCACGAAGTGGTGGAGGGGTGTCACCCTATCGAGAGCGTGACACCCCTCCGTCCGGGCTACGCGC
>NZ_JAZDXA010000024.1:0-19598 GCF_040170545.1 Sphingobium sp. MK2 | reverse complement strand
CGGCAGCGCCTCCTAACGCTGCTATTGAATCAACCCATCACCCAATGCGCAAGCAATTTAACAGGTCCTGACCCTAGTTCATCATTGCCGCCTTCAACCTCTGCATAGATTTCCGCGGGCATTTTCACCGAACCAGTGTCACCGTGGTGAATAAGCCAGCGCCAGAACTCCGGCACCCGCTGGTGGCCGTACCAAGTATTGTGGGCTGTGATTAGCGCGTTCGCATCCAGCAAATACAGCATCAGGCGAATGCTCGCCTTGGTTCAGCCAAAAGTGGGTAAACGTTCATTGGTTTGACCCCCAACATTCTTGCTGCACGCGTAGGGGTTAGAGATCCATCGGCCATACCTTGACGCGCTACCGAAAGTATCGCGGCACCCAGGCGGTGGCGTCTGACCACATACCAATTCGGGCCACCTTCCTTTCCGCGACTCTTTTCACGTTCGCGTTCCTTCTGAGCTAGCCACTGCCCACGGAACGTTTCGCGGAGTCCCTCCCAGCGCATCCGATCAATCGCTCCAATGCGAAACAACTGGTAGGCTACCATAGATCGACTGATACGTGCTCTATCTGCCAGAGCGTTAATCGCTGCTATATCCCCTGTCCCGCCAGTAAGCAGTTGGCTTAGGTGGGATATTTCCTCAACGTTAATCAAAATGGTTGCCGCGGCATCATTGCATAACTGCTCGATCCCATCTTGCGGCGTACCGCCGCTGATACCAGTTTCGCCAAGAAGCAGGTGAGCCAATTCATGAAGGAGGGTAAAGGCCCACGCAGATTTTGCATCCTGATCGTTCACGACAACCATCGGTGCCATTTTGTCTGCGATGGCGAAGCCGCGAAAGACGCTTACCTCTATCGCCGTAGACCAATTTCCGCAGTCGCCAGCAAGAAGGACAAACACCCCTTTAGCTTCCACTCGTTCGCGTAAATAAGCGAATGCATCCTCGCTTCGCCCCTGTGCGCGATAGACGTTGCGATCAAAGCCGATGGCCTCGACAATCATCCTCGCTAGCGTAGGGGCGTCCCGGACTGTGGCAGCGGCACCAACCAAGCCAACCTCAGCAACATCGTCGTCATCTTCGAGTATTTCTCTAACAAGGGCTTGGCGAGCTTTTACGTCTCGTAAAAGGGTCGCAAGCAAGGCGTTCGATGGATCACTTTGATCTGGCAGCGTCCTAAAGTCCTGTCCGAGTTCTGCTGGAGCAGGAATCGCTTTCAGATAAAACGTTAGTAGCGGGCGACGATATTGGGCTGCCATGCGTCGCAAAAGTGCGGGGCTGGGCATCGCGTCCCCGGTTTCCATTGCCTTCAAGCGGTCAGCGCCAGAGATGCCCCGCGCCGCCTTTAGCCCAACCTTATGGGCAGCCGTCTCCAGATCGAAACCTGCAGTTTCTCGTGCCCATACCAGGATTTCGGGATTAACACTCACCACATTCACACCATGCACATCACGACGTTAACGCGCTACCAAGAATTTGCTCTTCGCAGTTGGTGGTCCGGTTAAGGCGTAAAATAAGGTAGTTCTGACTGCATTTTTAGTCGCAGGAGAAAGTGATTACCATGTGAGATGGCCCCTTAAACCCCCACCAACGCCCCCTCCCCATAATAAGCCGCCTCGTCCAATATCCCCTCGCGTTTCGCGACGACCACGCCGACCAGCACTTGGCCTGCGACGTTCACCGCTGTCCGGCCCATGTCGAGGATGGGGTCGATGGCGAGCAAGAGGCCTGCGCCTTCGAGTGGGAGGCCCAGGGTGGAGAGGGTAAGGGTGAGCATCACGACGGCGCCGGTCAGGCCTGCGGTCGCGGCGGAGCCGATGACCGAGACGAGGGCGATCAGGGCATAATCGAGGGGGCCAAGGGAGATGCCGTAAAAGCCTGCGACGAAGATGGCGGCGAGCGCGGGGTAGATCGACGCGCAGCCGTCCATCTTGGTGGTGGAGGCGAGCGGAATGGCGAAGGCGGCATAGGCCTTGTCGACGCCGAGCCGCGCGGTGACGGCTTCGGTGACGGGCAGGGTGCCGACCGAGGAGCGGGAGACGAAGCCCAACTGGATGGCGGGCCAGGCCTTGGCGAAGAAGGGCAGCGGCTTGAGGCCATGGGCGAGCAATAGCGTCGGGTAGACGATCAGCAGCACGATGCCGAGGCCGAGATAGATGGCGCCGGTAAAGACGCTGAGCCTTGCGAGCGCGTCCCAGCCATAGGTGGCGACCGCTGCGCCGATCAGGCCCGCCGAGCCGATCGGCGTCAGGCGGATGACCCAGCCGAGCAGCGCGCGCACGACCGCGAGCAGGGAGCGGACGAAGGCGAGGAAGGGTTCGGCCTTTTCCCCGACTTTGAGCGTGGCGAGGCCGACAGCGATAGCGATGACCAGCAATTGCAAGATGTTGAAGGAGAGGCTGGTGCTGGCGGTGCCGTCGGGCGCGATTTTGGTGCTGCCGCTTAGCGCCAGGCTGTTGCCGGGGACGAGACCCTTGAGGAAATCGAGCCAGCCGCCGACCGCGTCGGGCTGTTTGGCGGCGAGCGCGGCGGTGCCAAGGCCCATGCCGGGCTGGACGATGATGCCGATGGCAAGGCCGATGCTAACCGCGATCAGCGCGGTGATGGCGAACCAGAGCAGGGTCTGCCCCGCCAGCCGCGCCGCATTGTCGAGCGCGCGCAGATTAGCGATCGACGCGACGATGGCGGCGAAGACGAGCGGCGGGACGATGGCTTTCAATAGCGCGACGAAGATGGTGCCGACGGTCTGGAGCGCGGTGGCGAGCCAGTTGAGGTCGCCATCCGGCCCCGTGCCGATGGTCCGGGCGAGGAGGCCGAGCGCGAGGCCTGCGACCATGCCGACCAGCACCTGAAATCCGAAGCTGCGATAAGGGAGGGTCATGGGCGCAAATCCTTTGGGCGAACGGCGTAGCATATGGGGGAGCGGCGCAGGATTGCGCGCAAGCAATAGTTGGGCGGGGTTTAGTTTTTGGCGGGGGGCTTTTGCCGTCGAACATTACCCGCTTTCGTCATCCCCGCGCAGGCGGGGATCCATCTCCCAACCTCGCGTCCGGGGAGAGGGCCGGAGATGGGTTCCCGCTTTCGCGGGAATGACGATATTTTGGGAGGCATAGGAGTTTTGCAATAATCGCCTTGGAGCGGAGGATTGGCGGTTGCCCGTCGCTGTGCCACATTGGTTGCCTGACGAAATCGAGGGGCAGGTTTATGGGGTGGCGGTTCGGGCTTTTGGCGGGGGTGGCGGTGATGCTGCCGCAGGCGGCTATGGCGGCGGCGGACCCGGTGGTGGCCAAGGATATCTTGATGCGCTCCGTCGCCTTTCGCACGGTCGAGGGGGCGGGCGAGGTGCCAAAGCTTGCGGCTTATTATGCGTCGGTGCTGAAAGACGCGGGCTTTGCCGAGGACGATATCGTCATCACGCCGATGGGGGAGACGGCGACCTTTGCCGCGACCATCCGGGGGCGGGATGCGGCGCTCAAACCCTTGTTGATGATCGGCCATATGGATGTGGTGGCGGCGGACCCGAAGGACTGGACCCGCGACCCGTTCGTGCCGGTGGAGGAAAATGGCTATATTTTCGGGCGCGGCTCGGAGGATAATAAATATGATGTCGCGATGATGGTCGCGACGCTGGCGCAGTTGAAGAAGGACGGGTGGACGCCGCGCCGCACCGTGACGCTGCTGCTGTCGGGCGATGAAGAGACCGCGATGGTGACGACGCGGGCGCTGGCGGCGCAGTATAAGGACGCGGAGCTGTTGCTGAACGGCGATGGCGGTGGCGGGTTGCTCAATGAGGCGGGCGAGCCGGTGCTGTATCAGTTGCAGGCGGGCGAGAAGACCTATGCCGATTTCGAGATTGGTTTCACCGATCCGGGTGGGCATTCGAGCGCACCGACGGCGGGCAATCCGCTCTATCGGCTGGCGCGGGCGATCGACCGGATCGCGGCCTATCAGTTTCCGCCGATGCGTAACGAGTTGACCAAGGCGTCGCTGGCGCTGTCGGCCGACCGGATCGGCGGCGAGGTCGGCGCGGCGATGAAGCGCTACGCGCAGACGGGCGATGCGGCGGCGGCGGAATTGCTGTCGGGCCGCCCGGAATTTGTCGGCCAGGTGCGCACGACCTGCGTCGCGACCATGGCGCAGGCGGGCCATGCGCTCAACGCTTTGCCGCAGAGCGCGAAGGTGCAGGTCAATTGCCGGATCTTTCCGGGCGTGGCGATCGACGCGGTGAAGGCGGAACTGGTGCGGGTGGTGGCGGACGAGAGCGCGACCGTCACGACGCTGGGCGATCCGCTGGCGAGCGATGCTTCGCCGTTGCGTGCCGATGTGATGCAGGCGGTGGTCGCGGCGGTATCCGCGCGGGCGCCGGGCATCCCGATCATGCCGAGCATGTCCGGCGGGGCGACCGACAGCGTGCATTTCCGCGCGCTGGGCGTGCCGAGCTATGGCGTGTCGAGCCTGTTCATGAAGGCGGAGGACGGCTTTGCCCATGGGCTGAACGAGCGGGCGCCGGTGGATGGTATCAGCGCGGCGCTGGGGCAGTGGGAGACTGTGGTAAGGGCGTTGGCGAAGTAGGGGAACCTCTCAATCTGTTCGGTTCGAGCTTGTCGAGAACTGTTCTCGACGGACGCTTCTCGACTTCGCTCGAAGCTGCTCGAACCGAACGGATTAAATAAGCGAGGTTTTAGCTCGGCACCGCCACAGCATTCGCGGCCGACAATACCGCCTGCACCGACGCCGTAGCGACGTCTGCGTCCGTCCCCACGCCGAACACGGTCCGCCCATCGGGCGTGCGGCATTCGACATAGGCGGCGGCGTTGACGTTGCTGCCGGCGCCGATCGCATGTTCACTATAGTCGGCGATTTCCAGCTCGACGCCCAGCTCGTCGCGCAAAGCAGCGAGGACCGAGGACAGCAGGCCGTTGCCGCGCCCGGAAATGCTGCGTTCGCCGCCCTTATAGGCGATCTTGCCGGTGAAGATGCGGTCGCCCGCCGCGCCGCTTTCATGATAGTCGATCAGCGCATAAGCCTGCGTTCCGGTCAGGCGATAATGGTCCTGGAAGGCGGCCCAGATGTCGGCGGCGTTGAGTTCGCGACTGGACTGGTCGGCCAGCGCCTGCACCACGCGGGAGAAGTCGGCCTGCATTCGCTTGGGCAGTTTGAAGCCTTTATCCTGCTGCAAGACCCAAGCGACGCCGCCCTTGCCCGATTGCGAATTGACGCGGATCACCGCTTCATAGTCGCGGCCCAGATCCTTGGGGTCGATCGGCAGATAGGGCACGTCCCAGATGAGGTCGTTGCGTGCTTCCTGCGCGGCAAAGCCCTTCTTGATCGCATCCTGATGGCTGCCGGAAAAGGCGGTGAACACCAGTTCGCCGGCATAAGGGTGGCGCGGGTGGACGGGCAACTGGTTGCAATATTCGACCGTCTGGATGACCGTGTCGATGTCGCTGAAGTCCAGCTGCGGGTTGATCCCCTGCGTGTACATATTCAGCGCCACGGTCACGAGATCGCAATTGCCGGTGCGCTCGCCATTGCCGAACAGACAGCCTTCGACCCGGTCCGCACCCGCCATGAGGCCGAGTTCCGCCGCCGCGACGCCGGTGCCGCGATCATTATGCGGATGCAGCGAGATGACCACGCTGTCGCGCTTGCTGATATGGCGACACATCCATTCGATCTGGTCGGCATAGATGTTGGGCGTGGCGCATTCAACGGTCGCGGGCAGATTGAGGATCAGCGGCCGCTCCGGCGTGGGCTGGAGGATGTCCATCACCGCCTCGCAACATTCCAGGCTGAAATCCAGCTCGGCGGTGGAGAAGGTTTCCGGGCTATATTCGAAATGCCAGTCGGTATCGGGCTGCTTGGCGGCATTGTCGCGCAACAGCTTGGCGGCGTGGACGGCAATATCCTTGACCTGCGCCCGGTCCATGCCGAACACGATGCGGCGCCAGGCGGGCGAGACGGCGTTATAGACATGGACGATCGCCCGCTCCGCGCCGCGCAGCGATTCAAAGGTGGTGGCGATCAGGTCTTCGCGGGCTTGCGTGAGCACCTGGACCATCACATCGTCGGGGATGCGGCCGTCCTTCACCAGGCTGGAGATGAAGTCGAACTCGGTCGCGCCGGCCGACGGGAAGCCGACCTCAATCTCCTTGACGCCGACCTGGACCAGCAGGTCGAAGAAGCGGCTCTTCTTTTCCGCGTTCATGGGATCAATCAACGCCTGATTGCCGTCGCGCAAATCGGTGGAGAGCCAGCGCGGGGGCGACGTGATGACATTGCCAGGCCATTGGCGATTGGGCAGGTCGACTTGCGGGAAGGCGCGATATTTCTGGGCAGGATCGGTCAGCATCATGGGACAGCTACTTCTTTATGCGAACGGGTGCGCAGGAGCGACCCGGTTAACGACTATCAGCGAAAAGGAAGCCCTTAGGCGTATCGTCGCTGCCCATAATCGAAAGGCAGCACAAAAACCACGCCTAAGGGCGTGTAAGTCGTAGCAGGGGAAGAAGCGTCGCGCTCTGCATGATGTCGGGGACATAGCGGCTTGAGGGGCGGGGCGTCCAGTCGTTTTTGCAACCTTGCGCGAGCCGATGTTGAAGGAAGCAGGGGCACCCGGAAAGAGAAACGCCGAAAAGCCCCGCTTGTGCGATGGGCCGCTTCCCCCTAAATCGCCTCCATGACCTCGACCAACGACATTCGCCGCTCTTTCCTCGACTATTTCGGGGCTAACGGCCACACCATCGTCCCGTCCGCGCCGCTGGTGCCGCACAACGACCCGACGCTCATGTTCGTCAATGCGGGCATGGTGCCGTTCAAGAATGTCTTTACCGGGCTTGAAACCCGTCCCTACAAGACGGCGACGTCGAGCCAGAAGTCAGTGCGTGCGGGCGGCAAGCATAATGACCTCGACAATGTCGGCTATACCGCGCGGCATCATACCTTCTTTGAAATGCTGGGCAATTTCAGCTTCGGCGATTATTTCAAGGAACAGGCGATCACCCATGCCTGGACTTTGCTGACCAAGGAATGGGGGCTTCCGGCCGACAAGCTGACCGTCACCGTCTATCATACCGACGACGAGGCGTTTGCCCTGTGGAAGAAGATTGCGGGCCTGCCCGATCACCGCATCATCCGCATCCCGACCAAGGATAATTTCTGGGCGATGGGCGACAGCGGCCCGTGCGGTCCCTGTTCGGAAATCTTCTACGACCATGGCGATCATATCTGGGGTGGACCTCCCGGCTCGCCCGAAGAAGATGGCGATCGCTTCGTCGAGATCTGGAATCTGGTGTTCATGCAATATGAGCAGGAAGCCAATGAGATCGTCAGCGAACTGCCCAAGCCCTCGATCGACACCGGCATGGGCCTGGAACGCATCGCCGCCGTCATGCAGGGCGTGCATAATAATTACGACATCGACACGTTCAAGGCGCTGATCGAAGCATCGGGCGCGCTCACCCGCACCGCGACCGACGGCGACCATCAGGCTAGCCACCGCGTTATCGCCGATCATCTGCGCTCGACCAGCTTCCTTATCGCCGATGGCGTGCTGCCCGCCAATGAAGGGCGCGGCTATGTGCTGCGCCGGATCATGCGTCGCGCCATGCGCCACGCGCATATCATCGGCGCGAAAGACCCGTTGATGTATCGCCTGGTCGGCAGCCTCGTGTCCGAAATGGGCGCGGCCTATCCCGAACTGGTGCGCGCCCAGCCGCTGATCGAGGAAACCTTGCTGCGCGAGGAAACTCGCTTCCGCAAGACGCTGGAAAACGGCCTGCGCCTGCTCGACGAAGCGACGGTCGATCTGGCCGAAGGCGGCACGCTGCCGGGCGAAACCGCGTTCAAACTCTACGACACGTTCGGCTTTCCCTATGACCTGACCGAAGACGCATTGCGCTCGCGAGGGCTTGGCGTCGATCGCGCCGGTTTCGACGCCGCCATGGCCGAACAGAAAGCCGCTGCCCGCGCCGCCTGGAAGGGGTCGGGCGACAAGGCATCGGACGAAATCTGGTTCGATATCGCGGAGAAGGCGGGCAATACCGAATTTATCGGCTATAGCTCGACCGTGGGCGAGGGCGAGGTGCAGGCCATCGTCAAGGACGGTGCAAATGTCGATTCCGCGAGCCTTGGCGACAATGTCATCATCATCACCAACCAGACGCCCTTCTACGGCGAAAGCGGCGGGCAGATGGGCGATACCGGCCGCATCACCACGCAGGGTGGCCTGATCGCCAGCGTCGAGGATACTGCGAAACCGCTCGGCCGCCTGCACGCGCATCGCGCCAAGATCGAGGCGGGCAGCATCAAGGTGGGCGACACCGTGCAATTGACGGTCGATGTCGATCATCGCGACCGGGTGCGCGCCAACCATAGCGCGACCCATTTGCTCCATGCAGCGTTGCGCCATCGGCTCGGCGGCCATGTGACGCAAAAGGGCAGCCTGGTCGCGCCCGACCGGCTGCGCTTCGACTTCTCGCACCCCGAATCGCTGACCCATGCGCAGATCGCGCAGGTCGAGGCGGACGTGAACGCGCAGATCCGCCATAATGAGGAAGTCACGACCCGGTTGATGACCCCGGACGATGCGATCGGCGCGGGTGCGATGGCGCTGTTCGGCGAGAAATATGGCGACGAGGTCCGCGTCCTTTCCATGGGGCGCGGCGATGACGCCAATTATTCGGTTGAACTGTGCGGCGGCACCCATGTCCGCGCGACCGGCGACATCGCCCTGTTCAAGATCGTGTCGGAAAGCGCCGTGTCGAGCGGTGTCCGCCGGATCGAAGCGCTGACCGGCGAGGCCGCGCGCCTGTGGCTGGCTGATCGCGACGACAAGTTGCGCCAGTCCGCCGCCGCGCTCAAGACCACGCCCGAAGATGTGCCGACGCGCATCGCAGCGCTGGTCGAACAGAGCCGCCGTCTGGAGCGCGAACTGGCCGAAGCCAAGAAGGCGCTTGCGCTTGGCGGTGGCGGGGCGGCGCAGGCGGCCGGGCCGGAGCAGGTGGGTAATGTCAGCTTCCTCGGCCAGGTCATCGACGGCCTCGACCCCAAGGAATTGCGTGGCATCGTCGACGGCAACAAGAAGGCCCTGGGCAGCGGCGTGTCTGCCATCCTCGCCGTGGTAGACGGTCGCGCGACCATCGCCGTGGGTGTTACCGACGACCTGACCGGCACGCTAAGCGCCGTCGACCTCGTCCGTATCGGCGTGGAAGCGCTGGGCGGCAAGGGCGGCGGCGGTCGTCCCGACATGGCGCAGGGCGGCGGTCCCGATGGCGACAAGGCACAGGCCGCGCTCGATGCGGTCAAGGCGGCGCTGGAGACGGTAGCAGCTTAATCGCGGATAGTAGGGGCGCTGTTCAGATAGCAGTGCCCCTGTTGCTCAGTCCGCCAGTCGCAGCGCGACTTCGTTCATGAAGCGGGCATCATCGCCCTTGGCCAGCCACTCCGCCTCGGCGCCGATCGCGCCCAGCATCGCGGCGAGCGCGTCCATCTCGCTCTTGGCGTAATTGCCCAGCACATAGCCATGGACCTTGTCCTTATGGCCCGGATGGCCGATGCCGATCCGCACCCGGCGGAAATCCGCGCCGATATGCGCGTCGGTCGATCGCAGGCCATTATGCCCGGCATTGCCGCCACCGCGCTTCACCTTCACCTTCATCGGCACCAGGTCGAGTTCGTCGTGAAAGACCGTAACGTCCTGCGGCGTCAGCTTGTAGAAGCGCATTGCTTCGCCCACCGAGCGGCCGCTTTCGTTCATGAAGGTCGCGGGCTTGATCAGCAGGATCTTTTCCGTGCCGATCCGCCCTTCCTGCACCCAGCCCTGAAACTGCTTTTTGGGCGGCGAAAAGCGATGCAGATCGGCGATCAGGTCGGCGACCATGAAGCCGACATTATGCCGGTGCATCGCATATTGCGTGCCCGGATTGCCGAGCCCCACCCAGATTTGCATCTTCACTCTCCCAAAAAGCAAAACCCCGTTCGCCCTGAGCCTGTCGATCGGCCGATTTTCCTGTTCGACCAGGAAAGGGCTTCGACAAGCTCAGCCCGAACGGGGTTGAGCAAAACCGTCGGAACGACGGCGACAGGCTTATTCGGCCGTGGCTTCCGCCTCGGCTTCGCCTTCGCCACCCTCGGCGCTCTTGAGCGCGGACGGGGCCACGATCGTCGCGATGGTGAAGTCGCGATCGTCGATCGCCGCCTTCGCGCCCTTGGGCAGCTTGACCGCGCTGATGTGGATCGAATCGCCGACTTCAAAGCCGGTCAGGTCAACGACGACATCTTCGGGAATGTCGGCGGCATCGACAATCAGTTCGACGTCATGACGAACGACGTTCAGCACGCCACCCTTTTTCAGGCCCGGCGAAGCGGCTTCATTTTCGAAGCGCACCGGCACCGCGACGGTGACGCTGGCATGTTCCGAAACGCGCAGGAAGTCGGCGTGCAGCGGACGGTCGGAGACGGGGTGGAAGGCCACGTCCTTGGCGAGGGTGCGGATGGACTTGCCACCGACTTCCACCATGACGACCGAATTGAAGAAATGCCCGGTGCCCAGCAGCTTGTTGAGGAGCTTTTCCTCGACGTGGATCGACTGGGGTTCTTCGTTCATTCCATAGATGACGGCGGGTACGCGGCCCTCACGGCGGAGGGCGCGGGAGGCTCCCTTGCCTGCCCGATCGCGTGCCTCGGCCGACAGCGTAAGCTGCTCGCTCATTGCGTGTCTCCAAAAGCTGGTTTGAGTTACATTTTCCCGCCACGCCTCCAGGGATGACCATCGCGGGAGCGCGCCCTTTAGCAGAAAAGGGCAAGATTGCAAGGTGGGGCGGCGACAACCCCAATCCGTTCGCCCTGAGCGTAGCGAAGCCCTTCGCTGCGCTCAGGGGAAGGCTTCGGCTTCGCTCAGCCCGAACGGACGAATGGATCACTGCACCCGCGTCACCGTAAAGCCCTTGGCCTTCAGCAAATCGATCAGATTCTCGCGCCCGGTCAGATGCCCGGCCCCCACCGCGATGAAGGGCCGCCCCGTCATCGGCTCGATCGCCTTCACCCAGTCACGGTTGCGCGCCACCAGCACGGCTTCCTCGACTACCGGGTCGGGCTGTTCGCCATTCTGGTCCTCCTTGGCGATCGCTTCCATGTCGCCCTTGCGCCAGGCAGTGAGGATGCGGTCGAACAAGGCCTTCATATCCTTGGTCTCGCGCACCGTCTGCACCAGCAGCTTTGCTTGCGCCGCATCAGGCAACGTGTCGAAGGCGGCGAATTGCCGTTCCACTGTTTCCAGCCCGCCAATCGGCTTGCCAGCCTTTTTGAAGGCGGCGATCAGCACCGGCTCCACCCCGTCATCCTGGCTGACCTTGAGCGCCTGCTGGCTCGCCGCTGACAACAGCATCGCCGCCGCCCAGCTTTCATAGCCCGACAGGAGTTGCGTGCTGGTGCCGCCATCCTCCACGGCCTTGATGAGCGCGGGCCGCTCTGCTTCGGGGACGCGCTGGTCGAGCGGGGGCAGGCCGGGGCTGCGGCCCATGGATTCGAACAGCGCCAGCGTCTTCTGCTCATCCTGCAAATCCGCCGCTTCCAGCACCAGCCGATCGGCCTGCGCCATCGCCTCGCTGATCGTCGGCGTCTCCCACGCCACCCCCTTGGGCAGCACATGGATGGTGCCGAACAGCCAGCCCTTCATGGTGCCGCGCGACACCTGCCACAGCGCCGGGCCGCCCTGCGCGCCCTCCGGCTTGGGGCTGCTCTCCTGCCCGCAGGCCGCGACCAGCGTCAGCGCGCACAGCGCCAGGAAATGGGTGAACCGCCGCATCGTCGCTTACTCCTTGATCCGCCGGGCCTTGATGCCCAGCGTCTTCAACTGATCCTGCACGCTGCCCTTGCCCGCCAGATGCCCGGCGCCGACCGCGACGAATATCGTCCCCGGCGTCGTCATCCGCGCCTTGATCCATTGCGCCCAGTTCGCGTTGCGCCCGATCAGCAGTATTTGCGCGAGTTCCGGCGTTGCCTCCAGCGACTCGTTCATCGACTTGCCCAATTTCTTCGGGTCGCCCGCCTGCCAATGGCGCAGCAAGGCGGCAAATTTAGTCTCCATCTCCGGCAGGCCATCGACAGTCGCGTTCAGGAAAGCGACCTGCTGTTCCATCGGCAGCGTCGCGAAGAAATCAATCTGCTGCTCGACCGTCTCCAGCGCCTCGACCCGCTTGCCCGTCTTTTTCGCTTCGGCGCGCAGGATTTTCTCCGCGCCCAGATCCGCCTGATAGCCCATCTTCGCCAGCGGCGCGACCGCGAGCGCCATGCCCGCCATCCACGGGTTCATGCGATCGAAGGCGGCGACGGGCAGGGCGTTGTCCGCCATCGCCGCGCGATATTTCTCCCGTGCCTCCGGCGTCAGCCGGTCGGACAGTGCCACGCCATCCTGCGCCAGCGCCTTGGGCATCATGATCGCGCCCATCGCATTGGGATCGTCCGGCTCGATAATCTCCAGCACCAATTCGTCCGATCGGTCGAACGCGGCCTTCACCCCGCCGCGAAACCAGTCCACGTCCGGCTTCATCACATGCACGGTGCCGAACAGATAAAGCGTCGTGTCCGCATCCCGCACCCGCCACAGGGCAGGCGTTGCAACGCTGGTGGCGGGCGGGGCAGGGCGGGCGGCCACAGGGCCGCTGGTCAGCAACAGCGCGGCGGCAAGGCCATGGGCCAGATAAGCAAGCATCTTCATAGCCCCGACCATGCGGGGTGGATGGCGCAAGGGCAAGCCGCTTAACCCTGTTTCGCGCCGTCCTGCCCTTGACCCTATCGGCCCCATGCGCCAAGGCGCGAGCCAGCAAAACCGACCATTTCGCGAAGGACTATTCGTGGCCGAAGGCAAAGCGCTTTCCTTCCAGGACCTCATCCTGACCCTCCATGCCTATTGGGGGAAACAGGGCTGCGTCATCCTCCAGCCCTATGACATGGAAGTCGGCGCGGGCACCTTCCACCCCGCCACCACGCTGCGCGCACTTGGCCCGCAGCCGTGGAACGCCGCCTATGTCCAGCCCAGCCGCCGGCCCACGGACGGCCGCTATGGCGAAAACCCCAACCGGCTCCAGCATTATTACCAATATCAGGTGATCATGAAGCCCAGCCCCGCCAACCTGCAGGAGCTGTATCTGGGCAGCCTGGTGGAAATCGGCATCGACCCGCTCGTCCATGACATCCGCTTTGTCGAGGATGACTGGGAAAGCCCGACGCTCGGCGCCTGGGGCCTTGGCTGGGAAGTGTGGTGCGATGGCATGGAAGTCACGCAATTCACCTATTTCCAGCAGATGGGCGGTTACGACTGCAAGCCGGTCGCGGGCGAACTGACCTACGGCCTCGAACGGCTCGCCATGTATATTCAGGGCGTCGACAGCGTTTATGACCTGAAATTCAACGATGCTGGCGTCACCTATGGCGACGTGTTCCTGGCCAATGAACAGCAGATGTCGAAATGGAATTTCGAGGTCGCCGACACGGAAAAACTGTTCCGCTGGTTCAAGGATTGCCAGTCCGAATGGCGCAGTTGCATCGACAATGGCGTACCCCTCGCCGCCTATGACCAGGCGATCAAGGCCAGCCACGTCTTCAACCTGCTGCAAGCGCGCGGCGTGATCTCCGTACAGGAACGCGCCAGCTATATGGGCCAGGTCCGCGACATGGCGAAGGGTAGTTGCGAAGCATGGATGGAATCCAACGGATGGGCCGCGTGAATCCTCCCCGGCACGGGGAGGGGGACCGCGCGGCGCAGCCGCGTGGTGGAGGGGGCGTGCCCCCCACACGCCGCCCGGAAACCTACACAGCCCGCAAACTCCGCCGCGACCTATCCCTGCCCGAAGTCCTGCTCTGGCAAAGGCTTAGAGGCCAGGCCACCGGCCTGAAATTCCGGCGGCAACATCCCATCGGAAGCTATATAGCCGACTTTTATTGCAGCAGCTTGAAGCTGGTCATCGAGGTCGACGGGGAAGTGCATAATCGGGCCGACCGTCCGGCGCGCGATCTCCACCGGGACAGGTTCATGGAAGAGAATGGATATCAGGTGCTTCGCATAGCTGCTTCTGAGATTTTGAAGGATGCCGACATAGTGGCTGCCTCGATCGCCGCGCTTGGGGCCAGCCCCCTCCACCAGCCTTTGGCTGGTCCCCCTCCCCGTGCCGGGGAGGAACTTGAATGACCGACTTCCTCCTCGAACTGCGCTGCGAGGAAATTCCCGCGCGCATGCAGCTCAAGGCCAGCGACGATCTCGCCCGCCTCTTTACCGAGGAACTGGCGAAATCCGGCCTGACGCCGGGCAGCATCGACAGCTTCGTCACGCCCCGCCGCCTCGCGCTCATCGCCCGCGACCTGCCGCTCGAAACCGCCGCCGTCAGCGAAGAACATAAAGGCCCGCGCACCAGCGCACCGCCGCAAGCGCTCGAAGGCTTCCTGCGCAAGACCGGCCTGACGCAGGACCAGTTGGAGGACCGGAACGGCATCTGGTTCGCTGTCGTCAACAAGCCCGGCCGCGCTACCGCAGAGGTATTGGCGCAAGCCATCCCCGCGATCATCCGCGCCTTCCCCTGGCCCAAATCCATGCGCTGGGGCACAGCGTCGCAGACGACCGAAAGCCTGCGCTGGGTCCGCCCGTTGCAGGGCATCGTCGCGATATTGGGCGAGCAATTGATCGACTGCGAGATCGATGGCATCCGCAGCGGCTATGCGACGCTTGGCCATCGCTTCCATCACCCGGCTGAAATCACCATCGGCGGGGCGGGCGACTATGCCGAAAAACTGCGCGCCTGCCATGTCATCGTCAGCCATCAGGAACGCCAGGCGATCATCGCGGACAAGGCCGCGCAGGCCGCCGCCGCGCATGGCTACACGGTGATCGAGGACAAGGGCCTCGTCGCGGAAAATGCGGGCCTGACCGAATGGCCGGTGCCGCTGCTTGGCGATTTCGACCCGGTCTTTCTTGAGGTGCCACCTGAAGTCATCCAGCTAACCCTGCGCATCAACCAGAAATATTTTGTGCTGCGCGACGGCGCGGGCAAGCTCGCCCCCGCCTTCATCTGCACCGCCAATATCGACGCCAAGGATGGCGGCGCGGCGATCATCGCGGGCAACCGCAAGGTACTGGCCGCGCGCCTGAGCGACGCGCGCTTCTTCTGGGAACAGGACCGCAAGACGCGGCTGGAAGACCACGCCAAGAAACTCGAACGCATCACCTTCCACGAGAAACTGGGCACGGTGGCCGACAAGGTCGAGCGGGTGGCGAAACTGGCCCGCTGGCTGGTGGAAGAGGGCATAATCCTCCCCGGCACGGGGAGGGGGACCGCGAGCGAAGCGAGTGGTGGAGGGGGCGAGCCTCTCGGCGCGCCCGTCTCGACCGCATCTCTTGCCGACAGCCCCCTCCACCAGCCTTCGGCCGGTCCCCCTCCCCGTGCCGGGGAGGATTTAGCAGATATGGCCGAACAAGCCGCCCGCCTCTGCAAAGCCGACCTTGTCACCGAAATGGTCGGCGAGTTCCCCGAACTGCAAGGCGTCATGGGCGGCTACTACGCCCGCGCCGAAGGCCTGCCCGATGCGGTAGCCGACGCCATCCGCGACCATTACAAGCCGGTCGGCCAAGGCGACGACGTCCCCACCGCGCCGGTCACGGTGGCGGTGAGTTTGGCGGATAAGCTGGATACGCTCGTATCATTTTTTGCTAGTGGGATGACACCAACGGGGTCTCGCGATCCCTTTGCCCTGAGGAGGGCAGCGATTGGCGTCATAGCCCTAATTCTCCGAAACGGCATTAGGTTGCCACTGAGGCTTGGTATCATTGTATCGTTCCACAGAATCTACACTCAAATGGTTACGAGCTTGGGAACGGAAGCAATTTTTGAAGTACGTTCCGCAAGGAATTTTCAAGACAGCGTCAAGGATGCAGCAGTTAAAAATCTCGTTGATGCTTATGTTAAGGCTCTCAATGAAGTTGGCCCGTTAACACAGTCTATTATCGACAATCATCTACCAGACCTCCTCGACTTCTTCGCCGACCGCCTCAAAGTCCAGCAACGCGAAGCCGGGGTCCGCCACGACCTCATCGACGCCGTGTTCGCGCTTGGTGGCGAGGATGATCTCGTCCGCCTGCTTGCCCGCGTCCATGCGCTGCAATCCTTCGTCGCGACTGACGACGGCGCGAACCTGCTCGCAGGCTACAAGCGCGCCGCGAATATCCTCAAGAAGGACGCGCCACAGACTCCCTCTCCCCAGCGGGGAGAGGGCCGGGGAGAGGGGGAGCGAGCCGCAGGCGAGCGTCCGGCTCTCGATGTGGCACACCCCCACCCAACCCTCCCCCTTGAGGGGGAGGGCAATTTCCCGCTGTCCTACACGCCCGAAATAGCCGAAGCTGCGCTCATCGTCGCGCTCGACGTGGCGGAACCGCGCACGGCGCAGGCGGTGGCGGCGGAGGATTTCGAGGGCGCGATGGCGGCGCTCGCCACCCTCCGCGCGCCCATCGACGCCTTCTTTGAAAGCGTGACGGTCAACGATGCCGATCCCGCCAAGCGCGCCGCCCGGCTTGCGCTGCTGACGCGGGTGCGTGACGCCGTGCATAGCGTCGCCGACTTTTCAAAGATTGCGGGATAACGCAACGAAATGACAAAATCAGCGGGAAAAGTGCGAAATTAAAACGTAATAACTCTATTCTGCCGCGCATCATCCCGCTATTGCTGCCGGGTTATTGCAACGCACAATATAGTCGGCAATCAGTGCAGGGAGAGCCGGGAATGACTGATATAGAAGAGGCCATCATGACCACGACCACGACACGTTATGTCTATCGTTTTGGCGGCGGTGTGGATGATGGCGGGCAGGGCGACCGCAACCTTTTGGGCGGCAAGGGCGCGAACCTCGACGGCATGGCCGCGATCGGCCTGCCGGTGCCGCCGGGCTTCACCATCACCACGGAAATGTGCACCCGCTATTATGAAGATGGCGGCGTCTATCCCGACAGCGTGAAGGCGGAAGTCGCCACTGGCCTTGCCCATATCGAAGGGATCACCGGCAAGAAGTTCGGCGATGCCGCCGATCCGCTGCTCGTCTCGGTCCGCTCCGGCGCGCGCGCGTCGATGCCCGGCATGATGGACACGGTCCTCAACCTCGGTCTCAACGACGAAACCGTCATCGGTCTCGCCAACACATCGGGCGACGAGCGTTTCGCCTGGGACAGCTATCGCCGCTTCATCCAGATGTATTCGGACGTCGTGCTGGAACTGGACCATGGCGCGTTCGAGGAAGCGCTCGAAGTCGCCAAGGAAGATCAGGGCTACAGCCTCGACACCGAAATGACCGCCGACGACTGGAAAGCGCTCGTCGCCGAATATAAGGCGCTCGTGAAGAAGCTGTGGGACAAGCCTTTCCCGCAGGATGTCCATGACCAGCTTTGGGGCGCGATCAGCGCCGTGTTCGGCTCGTGGCAGTCGGAGCGCGCGAAAGTCTATCGCCGCCTCAACAACATCCCCGGCGAATGGGGCACCGCCGTCAATGTGCAGGCGATGGTGTTCGGCAATATGGGCGAGACGTCCGCCACCGGCGTCGCCTTCACCCGCGACCCGTCGACCGGCGAGAATGTCTATTATGGCGAATTCCTGATCAACGCGCAGGGCGAGGATGTCGTCGCCGGCATCCGCACCCCGCAATATCTGACGCTCGCCGCGCGCGAACGGGCAGGGGCCAAGCCGCTGTCGATGGAAGAGGCGATGCCGGAAACCTATGCCGAACTGGCCAAGGTGTTCCAGATCCTCGAAACCCATTATCGCGACATGCAGGACATTGAATTCACCGTCCAGCAGGGCAAGCTCTGGATGCTGCAGACCCGGTCTGGCAAGCGCACCGCCAAGGCGGCGCTCAAAATGGCCGTGGACATGGCCCATGAAGGCCTGATCACCGAGGAAGAAGCCGTCGCCCGCGTCGATCCCGCCGCACTCGACCAATTGCTCCACCCCACGCTCGATCCCAAGGCACCGCGCGACGTACTGACCAAGGGGCTGCCCGCCAGCCCCGGCGCCGCATCCGGCCTGATCGTGTTCGACGCCGACACGGCCGAGCGCCGCAACGAAATGGGCGATGCCGTAATCCTCGTCCGCGTCGAAACATCGCCGGAGGATATTCACGGCATGCACGCGGCCAAGGGAATCCTGACCGCGCGCGGCGGCATGACCAGCCACGCCGCCGTCGTGGCGCGCGGCATGGGCCGCCCCTGCGTTTCCGGCGCGGGCGGCATTTCGATCGACAGCAAGGCGAAAATCCTGCGCATCGGCGGTCGTGAATTGAAGGAGGGCGATATCCTCACCCTCGACGGATCGACCGGCGAAGTCATGGCGGGCGAAGTGCCCACCGTGCAGCCCGAACTTGCCGGGGACTTCGGCACATTGATGGTCTGGGCCGACAAGGTCCGTCGCCTCAAGGTCCGCGCCAATGCCGAAACCCCGCAGGACTGCAAGGTCGCGCGGGAATTCGGCGCGGAAGGCGTAGGCCTGTGCCGCACCGAACATATGTTCTTCGACGCGGCCCGCATCACCGCCGTCCGCGAAATGATCCTGGCCGACAGCGAAAAGGGCCGCCGCGTCGCGCTTGAACGGCTATTGCCCGAACAGCGTGACGATTTCGCGCAGATCTTCATGGTGATGGCGGGCCTGCCCGTCACCATCCGCCTGCTCGATCCGCCGCTGCACGAATTCCTGCCCCACGCCGAAGCCGAGTTCGAGGAAGTGGCCAAGGCGGCGGGCGTGTCGGTGGACGTGCTCAAGCGCCGCGCCAACGAACTGCATGAATTCAACCCGATGCTCGGCCACCGCGGCTGCCGCCTGGGCGTCACCTATCCCGAAATCTATGAGATGCAGGCCCGCGCGATCTTCGAAGCGGCACTGATCGTCAAGCAGCGCGGCGGCGAAGCGCCGATCCCCGAAGTCATGATCCCGCTGGTTGCGACGCGCAAGGAGTTGGAACTGATGAAGGCGATCGTCGATCGCGTCGCTGCCGAAGTCTTCGCCGAACAGGGCGACAGCGTCGAATATCTCGTCGGCACCATGATCGAACTGCCGCGCGCCGCGCTCAAGGCGGGCGAGATCGCGGAAGTCGGCGAATTTTTCTCCTTCGGCACCAACGATCTCACCCAGACCACCATCGGCATCAGCCGCGACGATGCGGGCCGCTTCCTGGGCACCTATGTCGACAAGGGCATCTTCGCCCGCGACCCCTTCGTCAGCATCGACGTCGAGGGCGTGGGCGAACTGATCCAGCTGGCCGCCGAACGCGGGCGCAAGACGCGCCCCGGCATCAAGCTCGGCATTTGCGGCGAACATGGCGGCGATCCGGCCTCTATCGCCTTCTGCGAAGAGACAGGCCTCGATTATGTCTCCGCTTCGCCCTATCGCGTGCCGATCGCCCGGCTGGCCGCGGCGCAGGCCGCACTGGCCAAGAAGGCATAAGAAAAGGGCAGGGAGTGATCCCCGCCCTTCCTCTTTTCAAACAGGTCCGCGCGTTTAGCGTGAGATGACTTGAGGTTCATGCTCTTCGTCATTGCGAGCGCAGCGAAGCAATCCATTGCGGTGCCGA
>NZ_JAZDXA010000023.1:60027-60720 GCF_040170545.1 Sphingobium sp. MK2 | reverse complement strand
ATTGCGGTGCCGATGGATTGCTTCGCTGCGCTCGCAATGACGATTCGACGTCAAGTCATCCAGCCTTAGCCGAACAGGCCACGCTTGGCGGGCTTGGTCTCCAGCGTCCGCGCCTGGCCGCGCCAGTCCTCCTGAACGATCGTGCCGGGCAGCAGCCCCAGCCGCGCTTCCAGCGCCGCTTCCTGTTCCGCGCCTAGAGCGGCAATTTGCTCGAAACGCTGATAGCCTGCCTCGTTGAGCGACACTTCCTGCGCCTGGCTGATCCCGTTGATGCGGCTCAGATCATCGCGCTCATGCGTCGCGCTTGCCGCGGCTACGCCCGCCGCACCGGCCCCCACGGGCACCGCCTGTCGTTCCAACTCGCGCATGCGCGTCTCGGCCGCCTCGATCCGCGCATCGCGGTCCTTCACCGATTGCCGGTGCAGCAATTGCTCGTCGCGCCAGGCCCGGCGATATTTGCCGCGCCCGCTCATCATCAGGCCGAATATCAGGCCGATGACCAAAGCGATCAACAGCAAGGCAATGTCATTCAGGGTAAAGCTCATGGCGGGTCCTCCTGCCCATCCGAACGGTGCAGCGCGGCAAAAGTTGCCCTTTCCTCGTTCCGGTTCGGAAACGGGCCATAAAAGTGCAAAAAAGGGGCTTGCCCAAATGGCCGGGCGCTTCTATCTGCGCCTCTCCAAATGCACCCAT
>NZ_JAZDXA010000023.1:0-59929 GCF_040170545.1 Sphingobium sp. MK2 | reverse complement strand
ATAGCTCAGCTGGATAGAGCATCAGACTACGAATCTGAGGGTCGGGCGTTCGAATCGCTCTGGGTGCACCATTTTTCCGAAGGACTTTATCGGTCGGGCTTCCAGCCTCGCCGCCGGTCTTTCCTCTGCACCCATAGCTCAGCTGGATAGAGCATCAGACTACGAATCTGAGGGTCGGGCGTTCGAATCGCTCTGGGTGCACCATTTTTCCTATCAGCCTCAGCCCAATGCGAGCGCGATCATGGCATCGACATCGGCATGGGTTTCGAGCACCGCGGCGACCTCGTCCAGCGCATCTTCGACCGACTGGTCATAATCCTGCCCCGCCGACGCGCTACCCAACCGCCGCAGCACCGCATCGCGCAATTCCGTGCTGGCGAGCAGCCCATGGACATAGCTGCCCATCACCCGCCCATCGCGGCTCATCGCGCCATCCGGCCGATCGCCGAGCATCGCAAAGGGCCGCGCACGATCCGGTCCGTCGGTCCGCCCCATATGCATCTCATAGCCGCCAAATTCGGCCCCCAGCGCCCGGCCACGCACCGCTTCCAACGTCTTGGTCCCGCCGAGTACCGTCTCGACATCCAGCAGCCCCAGCCCGGCGACCGATCCCGGCGGCCCCTCCAGCCCGTCCGGGTCGGCAATCGTCCGCCCCAGCATCTGGTATCCGCCGCAAATTCCCAGCACCGCCCCGCCGCGCCGGTGATGCGCACGAATGTCGATGTCCCACCCCTGCGCTATCATCGCCCGCATATCCGCGACGCTGGCTTTGGAGCCGGGCAGGATCACCAGCGCCGCCCCGGCCGGGATGACCTGTCCCGGCCCGATCATGCGCAGGTCCACGCCCGGCTCCAGCTTCAGCGGATCGGCATCATCGAAATTGGAAATGCGCGGCAACACCGGGCAGGCGACGACCAGTGGCGCGTCGACCGAAAATTGCCGCCGCTCCAGCACGACCGCATCTTCGCTTGGCAGCCGCGCCACGGCATCCAGCCACGGCACAATACCCAGGCCGCGCCAGCCCGACAGCGCCTCGATCTGCGCATAGCCGTCCATGAACAAGGCCGGATCGCCGCGAAACTTGTTGATCAGGAAACCGCGGATCATCGCCGCATCCTTCGGGTCGATCACGGTGCGCGTGCCCACCACCGCCGCGATCACGCCGCCCCGGTCGATATCGCCGACCAGAACCACCGGCACATTGGCGGCGCGGGCAAAGCCCATATTGGCGATATCGCCCGCGCGCAGGTTGATCTCGGCGGGCGATCCCGCACCCTCGACCACAACGATGTCGCATTGCGCCTGCAACCGCGCGTAGCTTTCCAGCACCGCCCCCAGCAATTCGCCCCGCGCGGCGCGGAAATTGCCCGATCCCAACGTGCCGCGCACCTGGCCATGGACGATCAGTTGTGATGTCCGGTCGGCCTGCGGCTTCAACAGCACCGGGTTCATGTCCGTATGCAGCGGCACGCCGCAGGCGACGGCCTGCAACGCCTGCGCCCGGCCGATCTCACCGCCATCGGCCGTCACGGCCGCATTATTGGACATATTTTGCGGCTTGAACGGGCGGACCCGATAGCCACGCCGTAGCAGCGCCCGGCACAGCCCGGCGACCAGCACCGACTTGCCGACATCCGATCCGGTTCCCTGCAACATGATGGCACCCATGGCCATCATCCCTGACCGGCGGGTGCCGTCAGCGCAAGCCTGTCATCTATCCGTAAGTGCGCCGATATTCGAGCGTATCCAGGATCATGCCGCCGCCCATGAAGACCGCGCCAGTGCAGGCCAGCGCCAAAAGCTGCCCCCCGGTGCCGGGATATTGCTGCATATAGGTGACACCCCGTTCGGTCGCGCCAAGGGCGAGCGCATAGATGACCAGAAACGCCTCAAATTTGGTCTTGACGGTAAAAAGGCGTTTGATCCGTTCCATGTCCATCCCATTCGGCGTTTGCCCCCGCCATCAGGGCAATAAATCGCCCGAAAGCTGCAAATGGTCAACAAGCGTTAACCATGATTGTTCGATCCGCGCGATCAATGTGGTGTCGCCCAGCCCATCGGGCGCAATATCTTCGGGCCAATAGGCCGCCACGATTCCCGCGATGGCATCCAGCTTGGCTTCGTCCACCAGGAAGCGCGGATCGATCGTCGCTGGGTCGGCCACGACGCGCAGCCGCAGGCAGGCCGGGCCGCCGCCGTTGGCCATCGACTGACGGACATCGACCGGCACGAGTCGCCGGATCGGCCCATTGCCCGCGATCATCTGCTCCAGCCATTGCCATACAGCGGGCGTCTCACGCGCCTCGGTCGGCAGCACCAGCGCCATTTCGCCGGTCGGCAGCGTCACCAGTTGCGCGTTGAAGAGATAGCTTTTGATCGCATCGGCCAAGCTTACCGCGCTGGCGGGCACCTCGACAATCTCGACGCAGGGCAGGGCGGCGCGCAGATCGGCGTAGAAGCCTTCCTTGTCGGCAAAGGCCAGTTCATGGGTGAACAACACCCGCTCATTGGCCACCGCCACCACATCATTGTGGAAGGCCCCAGCGGCAATCGCTTCTTCGGACTGCTGCACGAACAAGGTCCGCGCCGGGTCCAGTCCATGCCGCCGCGCGACCGCCTTGCTCGCCTCGACATGCTGGCGCGCGGGGAAGGGGCCGCCGGACTGGCCATAGACGAATATCTCCACCCCTGGCTCGTCATGCCGTTCGCACAGCCGCATATGATTGGCCGCGCCTTCATCGCCAAAGGGCGGCGGCACCGGGCCATGGACGGCAAAGACGCTCTGGTCGGAAAAGGCGACCCGCAATTGCGCCAGCGTTTGCGGCCATTCATGGCTGCGATGCGCCATCGTCACCAGGTTCGCGACGGTCAAGTGCGTGCGCCCGTCGCCTGTGTCGCTGGCGGGGGAGACCGTCGCCGCATTGGCCGCCCACATGGACGAGGCCGACATCGCCGCCGCGCGGATATGCGGCTCGGCCGCGCCGACATCGGTTCCAAGCTGCGCCAGCCACGCCCCATCGGGTCGCCATTGCGGCAGGAAGATGCCCTGCGTCAGCCCCAGCCGGATGTTGCCGCGCATCTTTTCGATACCCTGCAACGCCGCCGCGCGCGGATGCGACACCGCGCCTGCATTGCGTGCCGAGGCCAGATTGCCGACGCTTAAGCCCGCATAATTGTGGCTTGGCCCGATCAGCCCGTCGAAATTAATCTCGGTAACGCTCATGCCCGCCCCGCCATGGTAAAAGCCGCGCCCGGTTCCAGCCCGATCCGCGCTGCGCTTGGCCCATCGAGCGACACGACGCCGTCCGCTTCCTGCACGAAACCCCAGGTGCAGCGATAGTCAGTGAGGCGCCCGGTCGCGATCAGCATCTTGTCGCCGCCCTTCTCATGCGTCGCGCCCAGCGTCACGTCGCGCGCGCCCGCGATCGTCTTCAACTGGTCGATCTGCCCCACCATCGTCGGGCCACCATCGAAAATATCGACATAGCCCGCATTGTCGAACCCCTCGGTCTCCAACATCCGCATCGCTGCCCGGCCATTGGGATGGGGCAGGCCGATGACGGCGCGCGCGCTGTCAGTCAGCATCGCGGTATAGATGGGCGTTTTGGGCATCAGGTCGGCGATGAACTGGTTGCCGTTGACGGCATTAAACTCGTCCGCCTCCTGAAAGCTCATCCCGAAAAAGCGCCCGGCCAGCCCGTCCCAGAAGGGCGACCCGCCCGCTTCGTCGATCACCCCGCGCAATTCGGCAATCACCCGGTCGCCGAAACGCTGCCGATGCCCGCGAATATAGAGATAACGGCTGCGCGACAGCAGCAGGCCCAGCCCCTCGGCCCGTTCGCGCGGATGCAGGAACAGCCCGCCAACCTCGACCGACCCTTCCAGATCGGTGGTCAGCGACAGCATCTGCGCCCGGAATGTCCGGCCCAGTTCGCGACTATGCTGGGTCAGCATCCCCAGTCGGTAGGAATAGAAGGGCCAGCTTTGCCCCACGGTCGAGAAAATCTGGCATGTGCCGCGCACTTGCCCCGTCTCGACATTTTCCAGCACCATGACGATCAGTTCGTCGGCAATGCCCTCATCGTCCCGCGCCAGCGCCGCTTCGGTCCGCTCCAGCTTGGCGGCGAGCGCCTTGCGGTCGGGCGGCAGGTTGGTGAAGCCACCCCCGGTCAGCTTCGCCATTTCATAGAGCGTTTGCAAATCCTCCGCCCGCGCGGTTCGCATGATGAAACTCAAGCGCTTACCCTCTCTTCTTCATATCTTACATCGTCCTTGCGCGATCCGCAGCAGCGCCAGCGCCGACAATTGCGCCCGTTCGGGCAGGCTGTCGGCGATCAGAAATTCGGCATCGCTGTGGATGCTCCCGCCGCGCACCCCCATCGTGTCGACCACCGGCACACCGCAGGCCGCGATATTATTGCCGTCGCACACCCCGCCGGTATCGCGCCAGCCAATCTCCAGTCCCAGGTCAGCGCCGCATTGCCTGACCAGTCCGAACAGGCGCTCGGCCTTGGCATCCATCGGCTTTGGCGGTCGCCCGAAACCGCCATGGAGATGCAGGCTGACCTCATGGTCGCGCGCCACATCGGCGATCGTCCGTTCGATCAGCGCCCGTGCCGCCACCTCGTCCTGCGGCGTCCGGGGCCGGAAATTGACGCGCAGCACGGCATGGTCGGGCACGACATTATTCGGCCCGCCGCCCTCGATCTTCGCCGGATTGCACGAACAGCCGGGGCCGCTCCCGGCCTTGAGCCGCAGCGCCAGGTCCGCCGCCGCCAGCAGCGCGTTGCGGCCGTCATCGGGATTGCGCCCGGCATGGGCGCTGCGCCCGGTCACGACGATCGAGAAATTGCCGCTCCCCGCCCGCGCGCCCGCCAGCGTGCCATCGGGGAGGGCCGGTTCATAGGTGAAGGCCGCGATCTTGCCTGCCGCCACCGTCCGCAACAGGCCAGCCGAGGAGGGGCTGCCCACTTCCTCATCGCTGTTGAGGATGACGTCATAGCCAAGCATCTGCGCCGCCTCCGTCCCCTCGATCGCCCGCAACGCCGAGAGCATCACCGCAATCCCGCCCTTCATGTCGGCGACGCCTGGACCGTTCAGGACGCCCGGTTCGATCCAGCGTTGCGCCTGGAACGGGTGATCGGCGGCAAAGACGGTATCCATATGCCCGGTGAGCAATAGCTGCACCGGCGCGTGCGGCCGCACCGACAGATGGAGATGTTGCCCATGCAGGATGGTTTCGACCTGTCCGTCGGCGCGCATCGTTTCGACCGGCGTTGCATCGACCAGCGTCACGTCGCCCGGCAATGGCGCAAAGGCGTCGGCCAACGTCGCCGCCATCCGCGCCAGCCCCGCCAGGTTACGCGATCCGCTGTTGATCGCGGACCACTCCTGCACCTGCGCCAGCATCGGCGCATCCGCAGCCCGCTCCAGCATTGCAGCTTCGACCGTTGATAAGGGGTTCATGGCAAGGGTCTATCAGAGCGCGGCGCGCGTCTCCACCCCTGCGCGTCAGAAGTCGTAGGTCAGCGTCAATCGGCTGAGCGTATCGAAATCGCGGGCGCTCAGCAGCGTTTCCGATTCATATTGGACGTTATAGGACAGGGCAGCAGAGAGACGCGCCGCCACCTTCGTTTCGATCGACGTCAGGGAATTGAGCGAGTAGACTTCGCTTTCGGCATAGCCCGCCGCTGTCTGCTTGACCGTCAGCGTCGGCGACAAGCGCCATACCGCCGCCATCGACCCGCGCGCACCCAGCTTGGTCTCCCGCTCGCCGATCAGATATTTGGCGTGGCGGACGGACGGGCCGATATCGACCTGCAAATCCAGCGGCTGGCTGACGATCAGCTTGTAGCCGACACCGATCGACCCGGTATAGCGTTCGTCATAGCCGATCGACGTGTCCCGCTCGAACTGGGCGAGGCCATAGGCAAAGCCGCGCGGGTCGAACTGAAAGCGCGGTTCATAACCGGCGAGATAGCGTTCGCGCGATGTGACCCCGTTGGCGCGGCGATAATCCGCCGTCGCGCTCAGCTTGTGCGACCATTGGAGGCCTGCGCGGGTCGCCGTGGCCGTGCCGCTCAGGCCCAGCTCGCTGGTGGAGCCGGTCGACCGGAAACCACCCGCTTCGATCCGGCCGGTCCATAATTCGGTAAAACGCGCCTCGCGAATCACGGTGTCGTGAGTCGCCTTGGTTCGTTCCTTCCAGCTATTGACCATGCGCTGGATCTCGTCGCCGGACGCAGGATTGGTCTGCCGCGCGATCTTGGCGACGGTGGCGATCTCCGTCTCGCTGCCATTGGCAATCGCCGCCTCCAGCATTTCGCGCACCGACGGCGGTAGCAATATGGGGTCTGCGGCCATGGCGGGCGCAGAAAACAGGAAGGAGATCAGGATCAAACAAGCGCGCATGCGTCCGTCATACCCGCTCGACCGGAAAACTTAAGCCCCTAAGTGCCTGTTTTCCGCACGGCCCGTCGCAGGAACGGTGTCGCAACGGTTCAGATCAACGATTTGAATTCCTGCAGGATATCGCGGTAGAGCTTGCGCTTGAACGGCACGATAAGCTCCGGCAGCGATTCAGGGGTGGCCCATCGCCAGGCGCGAAATTCGGGATGCTTGGTCTGGATATTGATATCGCTATCCTGCCCCAGAAAGCGGGCGAGATACCAATATTGCCGCTGGCCGCGATATTTCCCGCCCCATAATTTGCCCAGCAATTCGGGCGGCAGGTCATAGAAATGCTCGTCCTTGGCCTTGGCGATGATCTCGACATGCTCCGGCCCAATGCCGGTTTCCTCGCCCAGTTCGCGCAGGGCCGCCGCCTTGGCGTCTTCGCCCTCGTCAATCCCGCCTTGCGGCATCTGCCAGGCTTCCACGACATTATCGAGCCGCTGGCCGACGAAGACCTTGCCATCCCTGTTGACCAGCATGATGCCGACGCACGGCCGATATGCCATTTCCCGTTCATTGGGCGTGGAAGCCATAAATCCCCTGAATCTTTCTCACATGATGCCACACACCCCAGCAGGGCATCGGGCCTAAGGATAAGCGCGCCGCCTGCGCGCGTCCATGGATCGAATCGCGCATGGCCTGATTTGCGACGGGCCGTTGGTCCACAATATGCCCGATAGGGTGGTTGGAACCCGGCCCGGTGCCGCGCATTGCCTCACCATGTCAACCAACGCCCCCGTCCTCCTCTGGCTCCGCCAGGATCTGCGCCTGTCCGATCAGGCCGCGCTCGCCGCTGCGGTGGAGGAGGGGCCGGTCATCCCGGTCTATATATTGGACGACGACACCCCCCGCACATGGGCGATGGGTGGCGCATCGCGCTGGTGGCTGCACCACAGTCTGACCAGCCTGGACGAGCGGCTGCGCGAGAAGGGGTCGCGCCTCATCCTGCGGCGCGGGTCATCGGCCGAGATATTGGCGCAACTGGCGCAGGAAACCGGCGCACGCCGCGTCCATGCCCTGCACCATTATGAACCCTGGTGGCGTAACGCCGAAAAGGCGGTAGCCAAGAGGCTGGACCTTTGCCTTCATGATGGTGGTCTGCTGTTGCCGCCCGGCGCCGTGCGGACCGGGGCAGGGGGCATTTATCGCATCTACACGCCCTTTTCCCGCGCGGTGATGGAACATATGCCGCCGCCCACGCCGACCCGCGCGCCAGCCACCATCCCGACACCTGATCAGTGGCCTGTCAGCGACACGCTGGAGGACTGGGCCTTACTGCCCACCAAGCCCGATTGGGCGAGCGGCTTCACCGAAGACTGGACGCCCGGCGAAGCAGGCGCACGCGCGCATCTCACTGCCTTTCTCGATGCAGTCGGCGATTATCCGGTCGCGCGCAATCTGCCCTCGGTCGAAGGCTCCTCGCGCCTGTCGCCCCATCTCCACTTCGGCGAGATATCGCCCGCCACCGTCTGGCACCGCGTCGCGGATTCAGGTCAGGATGCAACTATCTATCTCAAGGAATTGATCTGGCGCGATTATGCCCATGTGCAGATTTGCCAGATGCCGACCTATGGCTCGGAAAATGCCCGGTCCGATTTCGATGCACTGCAATGGCGCGACCTGCGCAGCGCCCGGTCCGACTTTACCGCATGGAAGACAGGTCAGACTGGCTACCCGATTGTCGATGCGGGCATGCGCCAACTTTGGGCAACCGGCTGGATGCATAACCGTGTGCGCATGATTGCGGCCAGTTTCCTGATCAAGCACCTTCTGATCGACTGGCGGCATGGCGCGCGCTGGTTCTGGGACACGCTGGTCGATGCCAGCTACGCCAATAACAGCGTCAATTGGCAATGGGTTGCGGGCAGCGGCGTTGACGCCAATCTCTTCACCCGCATCATGGCCCCGCTCAGCCAGTCGGAAAAGTTCGACGCCGCCGCCTATATCCGCCGCTGGGTGCCCGAACTGGCGGACCTTCGCGATAGCGTCATCCACGACCCTGACGCCCATGGCGCGCGCCCCGCTGCTTATCCGCCCAAGATCATCGACCATCGCGAAGGCCGCGAGCGCGCCCTGGCCGCCTATCGCCACGCAAAGGGGTGATTGCAGCGCCCGCCGGCTTCGGGCAGGAATGACGCCATGAATGCAGTCGATCCCCGCCGCGGCCGCCGCGCCTTGTCTGTGCGTCAACCGCCCCGTTCCGGCAAGCCCAGCCGGATGGGCCGCGCGCTGGGACCGCTCTTCCATCGTCTGCTCGACCGGATAGACCGGGGGCTGGATCAGGGGTCGCTCGACGCCACCCTGCCCGACGGCACGCGCCGGATGCTGGGCGGACGTGCGCCGGGACCGCATTGCGAAGTCCATCTCGTCCATTGGCGCGCGCTGGTGCGGCTGGCGACCGGCGGATCGGCGGGCTGGTATCGCGCCTGGGCGGCAGGGGAATGGAGCAGTCCTGATCCGGTGCCACTCTTTGCCCTGTTCATGGCCAATGCCGTCGCGCTCGGCCGGGTCGCGCGGCCAAATGGCCCGACCCGCTGGACCGGCCGCGCGATCCACTGGGCGCGGCGCAACAGCCGCACCGGATCGCGCCACAACATCGCCTATCATTATGACCTGGGCAATGATTTCTACCAGCTCTGGTTGGACGAACTCATGCATTATTCCAGTGCCTTATTCAGCAATCCTGACAGCGAAACCGAGACTCTGGAACAGGCCCAACGGCGCAAGGTCGATGCGATTCTCGACCGGCTGGCGCTCAAGGATGGCGATAGCCTGCTCGAAATCGGCTGTGGCTGGGGCGGCCTCGCCGAACAGGCGATGGAGCGGCAGGCGATCGCCTATACCGGCCTCACCCTCTCGACCGAGCAGGCCGACTATGCCCGCGACCGCCTCGGCTCCGGCGCGCAAATCTGCCTCACCGACTATCGCGATGCGCAAGGGCAATATGACGCCATCGCCAGCGTCGAAATGGTCGAAGCCGTGGGCCAGCGCTACTGGCCCGCCTATCTCGCCGCCATCCACCGCCTGCTCAAGCCCGGCGGCCGCGCCGCGATCCAATATATCCTGATAGATGATGCGATTTTCGACCGCTATGCGCGCGGCGCAGATTTCATCCAGAGCTACATCTTCCCCGGTGGCATGCTGATGTCCGAAAGCCGCTTCCGCGCGCTCGCTGAACAGCAGGGGCTGGAGTGGCGCGACGTCCACCGCTTCGGCCAACATTATGCGCAGACGCTCCGCCGTTGGCGCTTGCGCTTCGACCAGGCGATCGAGCAGGGCCTGCTACCCACCAGTTTCGACCAACATTTCGTGGCCTTATGGCGCTATTATCTGATGTATTGCGAAGGCGGCTTCCGCGGCGGCGGCATCGATGTGGCACAAGTGACGCTGGTGAAATCCGCCTAAAGCCGTCGTTCGTGTCGAGCGCAGTCGAGAAACGCCCGCGCTACGTTCAGCCCTCGACCCGCATACGATGCCCGGTAGGCGTGTCCGTCGCGACCAGTCCAACAATCGCGTCGGCGACGACTTCCGGCCCCTTGAGCGTCGCCGGGTCTTCGCCCGGAAAGGCCCGCGCGCGCATCGCCGTGCGGGTCGCGCCGGGATCGACGATATGGGTGCGGATGGCCGAGATATTCTTCATCTCCTCGCCATAGGCCCCCACCAGCGTCTCCAGCGCCGCTTTCGACGCGCCATAGGCACCCCAATAGGCGCGCGGGCTGACGACCGACGACGTCACCGCCACCACCCGCGCATCGCCGCTCTTGCGCAGCATCCCATCGAAGGCCGCAATCAGCGCTTGGGGCGCCGCGATATTGAGGGTCAACAGCCGCGCAAATTCCTTGGCGTCGATCGCCGGCACCGCCGCCAGCGCGCCCAGCGTCGCGGCGTTCAGCACCAATATATCGAGCGCGTCCCAGCGCCCGCCGATCGCCTGCGCCAGCCGCCCGATGCTTTCGCCATCAATCAGGTCGAGCGGCGCGATCGTCGCGCTGCCGCCTGCTGCATGGATGCGTTCCTCCACCTCTTCCAGACCGCCGGTCGTGCGCGCGGTCAGCACGACATGCGCGCCCGCCCGGCCCAACGCCTCGGCCGTCGCTGCACCAATACCCCGGCTCGCCCCGGTAACGAGCGCGAGTTTACCGGAAAGGGGGAGCATGTCAGTCATAGCATCTCGTCATTTTCAAACTGATTTATGATCCGTTCGCCCTGAGCTTGTCGAAGGGCCTCACTTCTAGAAGAAGAAAGGGGCTTCGACAGGCTCAGCCCGAACGGATCTTTTAGGTTCGGAGAAAAGCGCAAGGAAAGCCTGTCAGGCCACCCGCTCGGCGAGCAATTCCAACTGGTTGGTCACCACCACATCATCCTGATCGGTCAGCGCGGTGGGATAGTCGCCGGTGAAGCAGGCATCGCAATATTGCGGCCGCGTGTCGGCCCGCTTCGCCTCGCCCAGTGCCTTGTACAGGCCGTCGATCGAGATGAAGGACAGACTGTCGGCATGGATGAAATCCTGCATCCCGCCCACGTCCAGCTTGTGCGCCAGCAACTTGGTGCGTTCGGGCGTATCGACACCATAGAAGCAGCTATGCTTGGTCGGCGGCGACGCAATCCGCATATGCACCTCGGCCGCGCCCGCCTCGCGCATCATCTGCACGATCTTCAAGCTGGTCGTCCCGCGCACGATCGAATCGTCGATCAACACGATCCGCTTGCCTTTGATCAGCGCGCGATTGGCATTATGTTTCAGCTTCACGCCCAGATGGCGCACCTTGTCGCCCGGCTGGATGAAGGTCCGCCCGATATAGTGCGAGCGGATGATGCCCAGCTCGAACGGGATGCCCGATTGCTGGGCATAGCCGATCGCCGCGGGCACGCCGCTGTCGGGCACGGGGATCACATAATCGGCCTCGACCGGATTTTCGATCGCCAGTTGCGCGCCGATCGCCTTGCGGACCGAATAGACGCTCGACCCGTCGACGATCGAATCGGGACGGCTGAAATAGACATGCTCGAAGATACAGGGGCGCGGATGCACCGGGCCGAACGGCCGATGCGACCGAATTTCGCCTTCATTGGTGACGATCACCAGTTCGCCCGGTTCGATCGTGCGCAGATATTCGGCACCGACCACGTCGAGCGCCACCGTTTCGGACGCGAAGATCGTTGTATCGCCGAGCTTGCCCATCACCAACGGCCGGATGCCGAGCGGATCGCGGCAGGCGATCATCCCTTCGGGCGTCATGACGATCAGCGAATAGGCACCCTCGACCTGCTTCAACGCATCAATGAACTTGTCGAGCAAGGTACGATAGCTGGACGTCGCCACCAGATGGATGATGACCTCGGTATCCGACGTCGACTGAAAGATCGACCCGCGCCGAATCAGTTCGCGCCGCACCTTCATCGCGTTGGAGATATTGCCATTATGGGCGATCGCGAATCCGCCTGAGTTCAACTCGGCATAGAGCGGCTGCACATTGCGCAGCGATGTCTCGCCCGTGGTCGAGTAGCGCACATGGCCGCAGGCCGCGTCGCCCGGCAATCCGCGAATCACCTCATCCCGGTCGAAATTCCCCGCCACATGGCCCATGGCCCGGTGGGTATGGAAATCATGCCCGTCCCAACTGGTGATACCCGCGGCTTCCTGGCCCCGATGCTGGAGCGCGTGAAGGCCAAGCGCGACGATAGCGGACGCCGTATCAGCGCCCGAAACGCCGAAAATGCCGCATTCCTCGCGCAACTTGTCGTCGTCGAAGGGGTTCGTAGTCATCATGGGTGCGAGCGGTTCCATAGCCGTTCCTGACAACCCATAAGGAATATCCAGGGGCCGTCGTTGAGCGCGCATATAGTCACTCCAAGCCGCTTTGTCGCCCTCCTGTCACAAAAAAGCGTCGAGGCGCGATTTCGCTCCGCGGGGACTGCACCGCCGGACCCCGTCATCACGGCGCGATCAGCCATCCGGCCAGTGCCCCGCCAGCGACGATCGCGGGCGTCACCCATGTCCCCTTGACCCGCCAAGCCACGGCCAAAGCGGCCATGAACAGCAGGATCGCGAAGACCGGCTTGTCCACCCGCGCGCCCGTCGCCTGGGCCAATTGCACGAATGTCGCGGCGATGACGCCCACTACGGCCGCCGCTACGCCGGTCAGCATCCGGTGCAGCGCCGGATTTTCGACCACTGCTTCCAGCCGTTCGAAGAAGATCATCGAAAAGGCGAAGGCCGGCAGGAACATCCCTGCCGTCACCGCCAGCGCGCCGACCGGCCCGCCCGCAACATAGCCGACGAACGTCGCAAAGATGACCAGCGGCGCAGGCAATATCCCTGCCAGCGCGATCCCGTCGAGGAACGCCGAATCGCTGATCCACCCGCGCCCGACCGTATCGGCGCGGACATAGGGGATGGCGGTATAGGCGCCACCAAAGGTCAGCAGGCCACCCTTCAACCCCGCGATGAACAGCATCGCCACGGTCGCGGGCGCAGCGGCTACCATCGGCGCGGCCGTCTCTGCCTCACCCGCAAAATGGCCGATCATCCCTGCGCCGACGACCGGCACGATCAGCACTAGCGCGGCGATCACCGGCCTGTCGGCCAGCGCATAGGCGACTCCGCCCGCGATCAATATGACCCAGAATGGCACATCCACCAGCGTCGAGACCAGCGCCACCATGGCAATTACCGCCAGCATCCGATCCTCGATGATATGCTGACCAATCCGCACGACGGCCCGCAAGATGATGGCCAGCACCACGATCTGCACGCCAAGCAACACGCCCGCGAGTCCTGCATTGCCTGCGATCCAGCCGACATAAAGCCATCCCGCGACCATCATCAGCGCCAGTCCCGGCAGCATGAAGCCCAGCCCGGCAAGCAGCCCGCCCAGCCGCCCGCGCGCCATCATCCCCAGATGGACGCACAGCTCATGTGCTTCGGGTCCGGGCAATATCTGCAACACCGCGAGCAACCGGTTGAAGCGCCCGGACGTGATCCAGTGCTCCTCCTCGACCAAGGCCTGCCGCACCATCGCGATCTGCGCCACCGGCCCGCCAAAGGCGAGTACCCCGAACCGCAGGAATTTAAGGAACAGCGCGATCAGGCTGATGCGCGGCGGCTGTATGTCGGCAATCGGGTCGGTCATCTAACGCTCCTCACGCCGCAGGCGCGGCGAATGGAACGGACTTGGACGGACTCCGTCTGACCGGGCGTCCGTGCCGGCCCGATGGGTCTGGCTATCGACGAAGTAAGCGCGGATTGTCAATCTCGTCGCTGCGCTTCCCAAATCCCCGTCCATCCGCAAAACGCCCCACTGGCTTTGCCCTTCATGCCCCGCTACAGACGCAGCCCTGATGCATCGTTTCGCCAATCCCGCCCGCTTCCTCAAGATCGCGCGCCCATTGACGGGCTGGCTGTTCTGGCCGGGGCTTGCCCTGTTGCTGGCGGGCAGCGCCTGCGGCCTGTGGCTGACGCCTGCCGACTATTTGCAGGGGCAGACGGTGCGTATCCTCTACATCCATGTGCCTGCCGCCTGGCTCGGCATGGGCGGCTGGACAGGCATCGCCATCGCAGCGCTGATGCAACTGGTGTGGCGGCATCCGCTCGCCGCCGTGGCAGGCCGCGCGATCGCCGCGCCCGGTGCGCTGTTCACTGCCATCTGCCTTGCCACCGGATCGATCTGGGGCCGCCCGACCTGGGGCACCTGGTGGGAATGGGACGGGCGCATGACCTCCATGCTGGTCCTGCTGTTCCTCTATCTTGGCTATATCGCGCTCGCCAATGCCAGCGTTCGCCAAGGGGCCGGGCAGGGCGGCGTCAGCACCGTCACCGCCATCTTCGGCCTCGTCGGCGCGGTCAATATCCCGATCATCAACCGCTCGGTCGTGTGGTGGAACAGCTTGCATCAGGGGCCGTCGATCACGATGCGCGGTTCCAGCATCGACATGGCGATCCTGTGGCCGCTCGGCCTGACGCTGCTCGGCTTTACGCTCTGGTTCGGCGCAATCATACTGATGCGGATGCGCGCGATCCTGGCGCAGAACAAGGTCGAGGCGCGCATGCAGCGTCTCGCGAGAGGGTGACCCCGATGCAGCAATGGACCTTCGTCATCGCCGCCTATGCGGTCACCTTGCTGGGCACGGCAGCGGCAAGCTGGCAAAGCTGGCGCGCGATGTGCCGTGCCGAGGCCCAGGCTGAACAATTGGCGGACCGCGCATGAAGGCCAAGCATCAACGGCTGATCCTCGCGCTCGCCGCGCTGGTCGCGCTCATCGGTGCCGGCCTGCTGGCGGCGTCCGCGCTCAAGGATGAGGCTGCCTATTTCTATGCGCCGGGCGATGTGAAGACCAAGGGTGTCGAACCCGGTAAGGCGATCCGCCTGGGCGGCATGGTGGTCAAGGGCAGCCTCAAGCGCGGGGCCGATGGCATCACCATCACTTTCGATGTCACTGATGGCAAGGCGACCGTCCCCGCCAGATTCAGCGGCATCGCGCCAGACCTGTTCAAGGAGGGCAGCGGCGTCGTCGCCGAAGGATCGTTCGACGCCAAAGGCACCTTCATCGCCACCAACCTGCTCGCCAAACATGACGAACGCTATATGCCGCGCGAGTTGGAAGGCATGAGCTACAATGAAACCACCCGCGAGATCGAGGTGGATCAGTGAGGCTGCGCGATATTCTCATCCTCCCCTGGCAGGGGAGGTGGCAACGCGAAGCGTTGACGGAGGGGTGTCACGCTCTCGATAGCGGGAGACCCCTCCGTCTGGCCTGCGGCCAGCCACCTCCCCCACAGGGGGAGGGTCTTTTTTGCGTGGATAAGACCCCATGATCGCCGAAATCGGCCTCGCCGCGCTCTGGCTCGCCGCTGCGCTCGCGCTGCTGCAACTTGTCCTCGCTTTCACGGGCCTCAAGGGCAACAAGCCCGACCTGCTCGCCGCTGTGCGTCCTGCCGCCGTGGCACAGGGCGTGTTGACCGCCATCGCCTTCATCGCGCTCGTCACGCTTTTCCTGCGCTCGGACATGTCGGTGCTGCTAGTCGCGACCAACAGCCATTCGGCCAAGCCGTGGCTCTATAAATTCGCGGGCACCTGGGGCAATCATGAAGGCTCGATGCTGCTCTGGGTTACGGTCATGGGCGTTGCCGGGGCCGCCGTCGCTCTGTTCGAACGCGCGCTGCGCCGCGATACCCATATGGCGACGCTGGGCGGGCAGGCAGCAATCAGCCTTGGTTTCTACGCTTTCCTGCTCTTCTCCTCCAACCCCTTTGCCCGCATCGCCCCGGCCCCAGCGGACGGGCAGGGGCTGAACCCGCTGTTGCAAGATCCCGGTCTCGCCTTCCATCCGCCGACCCTCTACATCGGCTATGTCGGCCTCTCGGTCGCCTTCTCCTTCGCTATCGGCGCGCTGCTGACGCGGCAGGTCGATGCCGCCTTTGCCCGCGCGATGCGCCCTTGGGTGCTGGCCGCCTGGGTCATGCTGACGCTGGGCATCACAGCGGGCAGCTATTGGGCCTATTATGAATTGGGCTGGGGCGGCTGGTGGTTCTGGGACCCGGTCGAAAACGCCTCGCTGATGCCCTGGCTCGCCGCGACGGCCTTACTCCACAGCGTTACCGTGCTGGCGACCCGCGATGCCCTGCGTGCCTGGACGGTCATGCTGGCGGTCGTCGCCTTTTCCATGTCGATGGTCGGCACCTTCCTTGTGCGTTCAGGCATCCTCACCAGCGTCCACGCTTTCGCGGTGGACCCGGAACGCGGCAGCTTCATCCTCGGCCTGCTCGCCCTCTATATCGGCGGCGCGCTGGCTTTGTTCGGCTGGCGCATCGGTGCCGTGCGCGAAGGTGCGCCATTCGAACTGGTCAGCCGCGAAACCATGTTGGTTATCAATAACTTGCTGCTGACGGTCATATTGGGTCTGGTCCTGATTGGCACCCTCTATCCGCTGATGACCGAAGCCTTCGGCCACAAGGTCTCGGTCGGCGCGCCCTATTTCGACCGGATCGCCGGGCCGATCGCGCTGGCGCTGATGATCGCCATGGCCGTCGGGCCGCTGGTGCGCTGGCGCAGGGACGATGCGCGGGTGGTGACCAAACGTTTGTTAATCCCCTTTCTCATAGCGCTATCCTTGTCCGCTTCGCTGTCCGTTTTGGCTTGGGGCCGCATCGGTATCCTGCCCTTCCTCGGCCTCGTCATCGCCGGAGCCGTCGGCGTCGCCAGCCTTGCGCCGTTGTGGAAACGCAATCTGCGCCGCACCCCGCTCTTCACCTATGGGATGGTCATCGCGCATCTCGGCTGTGCCGTCAGCTTGGGCGGCATGGCCAGCGACTCCGCCTTCACGGTCGAGAAGCTGGTCGCCGCCCGCCCTGGCGACATGATCCAGACCGCAGGCTGGCAACTGCGATTCGTACAGATCCAACCCATCGCGGGCGATAACTGGACCGCGCTTCAAGCCGACATGGAGGTGCGTCGCGGCGGTCGCCCGGTGATGATCCACCCCCAGTCCCGCTTCTTCGCTTCGCCCCCGACCACCACCAGCGAGGCCGCTTTGCTCACCCGCTGGAACGGCCAGCTTTACGTCGTGCTGGGCGAAGAGGTCGAAGGTGGCCGCTGGCAGTTGCGCATCTGGTGGAAGCCCTTTGTCACCCTCATCTGGTTCGGCGGCATCCTGATCGCGCTGGGTGGCTTCCTTGCGCTGCTCGGCCGCGAACGGCGCGGCTGGTTGATGAAGTGGCGCGCCAGGGCGGCGACTGCATGAGAAAGCTCCTGATCTGGCTGCCGCTTGGACTTTTCCTCGGCTTCATCGCCCTGTTCGCCAGCGGCTTGTTCCAGCCCGACGACCGCGTCATCCATTCCCGCCTGGTCGGCCAGCCGCTCCCGGCCTTCACGCTGCCCGCTGCCGCCAGCGACCGGCCGCCGCTCGCCAGCGCGCAGATGGCGACCGGCCAGCCGCGTCTGCTCAATATCTTCGCCAGTTGGTGCGTCCCCTGTGCCGCCGAAGCGCCGCAGTTGCTGGCGCTCAAACAGGCCGGTGTCCCGATCGACGCCATCGCCATCCGCGACGCCCGGCCAGATGTCGATGCCTTCCTCGCCCGCTACGGCAATCCCTATGCCCGCATCGGCCTCGACGCCCGCAGCGCCGTCCAGATCGCGCTCGGATCGTCCGGCGTGCCTGAAACCTTCGTCATCGATGGCAAGGGGCGCATCGCCTACCAGCATATCGGCGACATCCGCGCCGACGATGTGCCGATGATCCTCGAAAAGCTGAGGGCCGCGCAATGAGACTCATCCTCGCGTTCCTCTTCGCGCTGATCGTGACCCCGCTCGCTGCCCAGACCGCGCTGCCGCCTGCGCCCTGGGCCGATCGGCAACTCGCCGACCCCGCACAAGAGCGCAAGGCCAAGGCGCTGATGGAAACCATCCGCTGCCTCACCTGCCAGAGCCAGTCGATCGCCGACAGCAATGCTAGCATGGCCGGTGACATGCGCTCGCAAATCCGCGAACGGATCATGGCGGGCGAGCAACCCGAAGCGATCCGCACCTGGCTGATCGCCCGCTATGGCGACTGGGTCAGCTACGAGCCCACCGCCGCCCCCATTCTCTGGCCGCTCTGGGGCGCGCCGTTGCTGCTGCTTGGCCTCGGCCTGCTGCTGCTGCGTGGCCGGATCAAGCGAAAGGCGCGGTCATGACCGGATGGTTCCTCGCCTTCGGCCTCGCGGCACTGGCCTTCCTCGCCATGCTGCTGCTCGGTCGCATTCCCCGTTCCGCGCGGGAGATCAGCGCGGCCGCGCTCCTGCTGGGGCTGGCGGGTTATGCGTGGCAGGGTAATCCCGGCCTCGCCGGTGCGCTGCGTTCGACCAAGCCGGTCGAAGGCCAGTTTGACGAGAAGTTGGCCGAAGAACGGCGCAACCTCGGCGAACGCTTTGGCCCGACCGGGCAATGGTTGATCCTGTCCGATGGACTTGGTCGTCAGGGCAAGACCAAGGACGCCGCCAACATCCTGCTGTCGGGCCTGCGCGCCAGGCCCGATGACGCCACGCTGTGGCTCGGTCTCGGCAATGCGCTCGTCGCCCATGCCGATGGCATATTGTCGCCGGGCGCGGATTTTGCGTTTCGGCGTGCCATGGCGCTCGATGCCGATGGCCTTGCCCCCCGGTATTTCTACGGGCTTGCCCTGGCGCGCAACAACCAGTTGCAGGCCGCGCGTGGAATGTGGGCACCGCTGGCAGAGAGCGCGCCCGAAGGCAGCCGGATCAAGGCGGAACTTCAAGCCAACATCGCGCGTATCGACGCCCTTCTGGCTCAGGATGGAACGGTCGCACCCTAGGCACAAAGCGTCGCATTGCGCACCCCTGGTGGGCATGATAGGGCGCGGCGGTTTGTGGGGTGGCAGGATTGTCCGTCATCGCCTCTCAACGGATGTCGACACAGTATGACCATTGCGTTTTTCCTGCATGGCTGACCTGCTTCCCAACACCGCGCCAACGTCCGGCGAGGAAGAAACAGGCCACGGCCATGCCCGGCAGAAGGCCACCGTCAAACTGGTGGTCGGCGCGATCGGCATCGTCTTTGGCGACATCGGCACCAGCCCGCTCTACGCCTTTCGCGAGACATTTGCCGGGCACCATGAACTGACCCTCGATCCCGACCATATATTGGGCGTTATCAGCCTGATGTTCTGGTCGATGATGCTGGTGGTGACGTTGAAATATGTCAGCATCATCATGCGCGCCGATAATAAGGGCGAAGGCGGCAGCCTGGCGCTGCTGGCGCTGATCAACGGCCAGACCAAGACACAGCGCTGGTCGCGCGGCATCGTCCTGCTCGGCGTGTTCGCGACCGCGCTCTTCTACGGCGACTCGATGATTACCCCCGCCGTTTCGGTCCTGTCGGCGGTCGAAGGGCTGGCCATCTACAATCCGGTTCTTGCCCCGGCGATCATACCCGTCGTGATCCTGATTCTGGTTGGCCTGTTTTGGATACAGGGTCTGGGCACGAACAAGGTTGCAACGCTGTTTGGGCCGATCATGCTGCTCTATTTCGTGACGATCGCGACGTTGGGCATATTGTCGATCATCAAGACGCCGGGCATCCTCTACGCCTTCAACCCTTATTGGGCCGTCATGTTCTTCGTTACCGATCCGCTGCCCGCCTTTTTGGCGCTGGGCGCGGTCGTGCTGGCGGTGACAGGGGCAGAGGCGCTTTATGCCGATATGGGCCATTTCGGCCGCAATCCGATCCGCGTGTCCTGGCTCGCCTTCGTGCTGCCCGCGCTGATGCTCAACTATATGGGCCAGGGCGCGCTGCTCTTCCGCGAAGGCGCGGCGGCGCTCGACAGCCCCTTCTACAATCTGGCACCGCAATGGGCACAGTTACCGCTGGTCGCCATGGCGACGATGGCGGCGATCATCGCGTCGCAAGCGGTCATTTCCGGGGCCTTCTCGGTGACGCAACAGGCGATCCAGCTCGGCTTCATGCCGCGCCTGCGGATTGCGCATACCAGCGCGGCGACGGCTGGCCAAATCTACATCCCCCTCGTCAACTGGGGCTTGATGGTGATGGTCATCCTGCTGGTGCTGACCTTCAAGACCTCATCCAACCTGACCGCCGCCTATGGTATCGCGGTCACTGGTGCGATGTTCATCGACAACGTCCTGCTGACCGTCGTGCTGTACCGGCTGTGGAACTGGAAATGGTATTATGCCGCGCCGGTACTGGCCGTTTTCTACATCGTCGATGGGGCCTATCTCGCGGCGAACCTGACCAAGGTGCCCGATGGCGGCTGGTTCCCGCTGCTGATCGGCTTCATCATCTTCACTCTGCTGACCACCTGGTCACGCGGTCGCCGCTTGGTGCAGGATCGTTTGCGCGAAGCCGCCATGCCGATCCCGGTGTTCGTGGCGTCCGCCGCCAACAGCGCGGTGCGTGTGCCCGGCACGGCGGTCTTCATGACATCGACGCCCGATGGCGTGCCTCATGCGCTGCTCCACAACCTCAAGCATAACAAGGTGCTGCACGAGCGGGTCATCCTGCTGACGGTCAAGATCAAGGATGTGCCGGTGGTCGAGGATGACGGCCGGTGCAAGCTGGAGGATCTGGGCCGGGGGTTCTTCCGCATGGTGCTGCAATATGGCTTCATGCAGGAACCCGATGTGCCCGCCGCGCTCAAGAATGTGTCGGGCTGTGGCCAGGCGTTCAAGATGATGGACACCAGCTTCTTCCTGGCGCGGCAAACCCTGCTGCCGTCGTCCAAACCGGGCATGCCGCTATGGCGCGAAAAAATCTTCGCCTGGATGCTCCGCAACGCGGAAAGCGCGATGGAATTCTTCCGCCTGCCCACCAACCGCGTGGTCGAGCTGGGCAGCCAGGTCGAGATATAGAAAAGGGCGCGGCCTTCGCAAAGGCCGCGCCCCACAGGCTTACGTCATTCCGCCGCTCAGGCGGCGTCGCGGTCCTTGGCGGTGATCTCCACAAGCTGACCGCCATTGATGGCGATCTTCTTGGGCTTCATCGCTTCGGGCACTTCGCGCAGCAGGTCGATCACCAGCAGGCCATCGGCCAGGTCGGCCTTTTCCACCCGCACGAAATCGGCGAGTTCGAACCGCCGCTCGAAGCTGCGGTTGGCGATGCCGACATGCAGATATTTGGACCGATCCGAAGCCGACCCTTCATCCTTGCGACCGATCACCTGGAGCAAATTCTGCTGTGCGGTGATGTCGATCTCGTCGGGACGAAAACCGGCAACCGCCAGCGTCACGCGATAGCGATCCTCCGACAGGCGCTCGATGTTGAACGGCGGGTAATTGTCACCCTGGCTCAACCGGGCATTGTTTTCGATCAGGTCGAACAGACGATCGAAACCGACGGTGGAACGACGATAGGGGGTAAGGTCAAATGCACGCATTGTCATAATCTCCCAAAGAGCAAAATGAACGTGCCGGACCCGAAACAGGCGTCCGGCGATACTGCGCCCAACCCCATATGGCGGCTGGACAGCGTGGATATGGTTTTGTGCCCGGAGGTTTCAAGAGGGCGAAACGGGCGTGAGACACACAGAAAAATGCGGCCCTTGGACCTTTTGTCCAATGGTGATCGTTTGGCGCGAAGGACAAATAAAAAGCGCCCGGATCGTGTTTTCACGATCCGGGCGCTTCATAGACGATTGCTCGTCTCCCCCTTGGTCTGCCTCAACCGCTTCTCAGCCCCCTAAGCTCGAAGCGGGATGCAGTATCCCTGAACCACGGCCTTTTACCTGTGCTTCTAGGGTCTTGCTATGACTGCGGCGGGCCGGAGTCACGGGCAAAATGGGCCGTCTGTGATTTTGCGGTGCGCCCTGTGGCCGTGATGCAACAATCTGGCAATGCTTGCCGTTCGGCCCCGCCATGCCTAGACGATCAGCCTATCCTTCCACAGGGGCCGTCCGCGCCACATGATTCTTTCCCGCTACGAACGCATGATCGCCAAGCGCTACCTTTTGCCCGGCAAGGGGGAGGGGTTCATCTTTCTTGTTGCCGGCATCAGCCTGGCTGCGGTGATGCTCGGCGTCGCCGCGCTCATCATCGTGATGAGCGTCATGAACGGCTTTCGCGCCGAACTGTTCGACAAGATTGTGGGGCTGAACGGCCATGCGGTGGTGCAGGGCTATGGCGGGCGCCTGCCGGACTGGCAGTCGGTGTTGGCGCAGGCGAGGGCGACGCCCGGCGTCACCAACGCCACGCCGATGATCGAACAGCCCCTGCTCGCCACCTTCAACGGCCGGGTGGAGGCCGTGCTGGTGCGCGGCATGACGGTGCCCGACATCCGCACCAACAAGACGCTCAAGGGCAAGGTGCTGGCGGGCACGCTTAATAACCTGACCGCCAATAGCAGCCGTATCGGCATTGGTTCGCGGCTGGCGGAAAATCTCGGCATCCAGTTGGGCGACAGCCTGACCATCATCAATCCGGCCGGTCGGGCCACCCCGTTCGGCACGGTGCCGCGCCAGGTCGCCTATCAGGTCGCCGCCATCTTCGAAGTTGGCGTTTATGACTATGACAAGGCCATGGTGGTCATGCCGATCGAGGATGCGCAGACGTTGCTGCTGCTCGGCGACGTGGTCGGCATGATCGAGGTCGAGACGGTCGATGCCGATCGGGTGGGCCAGATATTGCAGCCATTGGCGGCAAAAGTCGCGGGACGTGCCGTTGTCACCGACTGGAGACAGATGAACGCTTCGCTGTTCGAGGCGCTGGCGGTCGAGCGTATCGCGATGTTCGTCGTCCTCTCGATCATCGTGCTGGTCGCCGTGTTCAACATCCTTTCCTCGCTCATCATGCTGGTCCGCGCCAAGACGCGCGACATCGCCATCCTGCGGACGATGGGGGCCAGCCGGATCGGCCTGGTCAAGATCTTCATGACCGTGGGCGTCACCATCGGCACGCTGGGCATGGTGGCGGGCATGGTGCTGGGCTTCACCTTCCTCTTCTTCCGCCAGGGGATCGTCAACGCGATCCAGTTCGTGACGGGGCAAAATCTCTGGGATCCCTCGATCCGCTTCCTGACCGAACTGCCATCGCAGCCTGATCCGGTGGAAATCGCCAGCATCTGCATCATGGCGCTGGTGTTCAGCTTCCTTGCCACCCTTTATCCGGCCTTCAAGGCCGCCAATACCGATCCGGTCCAGGTGCTGCGTTATGAATGACATATTGAAGGTCACGGGCCTCACCCGCAGCTTCACCCAGGGCGGCGTCACGATCGAGGTGCTACGCGGCGTCGACCTCAATGTGGGGCCGGGCGAGATCGTGGCTTTGCTGGGGCCATCGGGGTCGGGCAAATCGACGCTGCTCCAGGCAGTGGGTTTGCTGGAGGGCGGGTTCGACGGTTCGATCCGTATCGGCGGCGAGGAAGCGGCCAAGCTCGACAATGACGGCCGCACCCGCCTGCGCCGTGACGCACTGGGTTTCGTCTATCAGTTCCACCATCTGCTGCCCGATTTCAACGCGGCCGAGAATGTGATCCTGCCGCAGGTAATCCGCGACGTGGACATGGGCGCAGCCAAGGCGCGTGCCGAATCGCTGCTGACCGCACTTGGTCTCGGCCACCGGCTCGACCATCGCCCCAGCCAATTGTCAGGCGGCGAGCAGCAGCGCGTTGCCGTCGCCCGCGCGCTCGCCAACCGCCCCGCGCTGGTGCTGGCCGACGAGCCGACCGGCAATCTGGACGAGCGCACCGCCGACATCGTTCTTGCCGAATTTTTAGGGCTGGTCCGTGGGGAAGGTTCGGCGGCGCTGGTCGCCACCCATAATGAACGGCTGGCGTTGAAGATGGACCGGGTGGTTCGCCTGCACGAAGGACGGCTGGAACAACATTAAGGCAAGGCGCGACACCAACAGGGGTGTCGCGCCTTGTCTATCACTGCGCCAATGCGGCCAGCTTCTCCGGGCCGATCGTCTGTACCGCAGACTTGAGTTCGTCGATATTGGCCACGGTGCCGCTGGCGGACAGCATGAAGCGATTGGCAATGCTCGTCGCATATTTGCCGTCGCGGCTTTCCTTATCCCAGCTTTCGTTGACCAACTGTCCATCGACCGTCTGGGTGCGCTCATAGCCGGTCGCTGTTTCGCGGTTGGACTGGACGTTGAACGCTGCGCCGATCCCGGTCATCGCGCCCATCGCCGCCATGTCGATGATTTCCACCTTCATTTCGTCGTCGCCTGCCCGATAACGTGCGCTGGCCTGCGCGCCGCCAGCCATTCCCGCGCTTTCGATTTCGGTCCGCTCGAACTGGCCGATTCGGTCAGGCAGCAACGCCTGTAGCGCGGACGGGGAAAGGGCGACGGCGGGCGCGCCAGTCTTGGCCGCGTCCTCCATCTTGCGCGCGGCTTCCTCCATCTTCTTGCCGGCGGCGTCGAGCTTGCCCAGATCGACCGTGCCGACACCCGGAATGGTCATTTGCCCATCGACTGTGGAGTCGCCCAACGACGGCGCGGCCAATCGCGAAAAGGGCGCAGCGACAGCACCGGCAAGGAGGGACAGCAATATGGCGGCGACGATCGTCACGACCGTATAAGGCATGGCCTTGTCGGCTGGTGCCCGCATCAATCGCGGCAGGCCGAGATACAGGAGATAGAGGCTGTAGAGCCCCAATATACTCAATATGCCGAGCATCGGCAGCAGCAGGAATATCCCGGCCAGCCAACTTGCCGTCGCCGAATAGGCCGCCACCTTGACCGCCTTGACCATATCCTTCTGGCCGCCGAACCGGGGTGCCAGCATGTTGATCAGCCAGGCCAGCACGAACAGGCCGATCAGCGAAAACACATATTGGGCAATGGCGCTGCCGACGGCGCCGACCAGCGATGGCCGGAACATGATGCCAAGCGCGCCATAGCCGAACATCTGGCCACCAATCAGCCCGGCCAGCGGTGGTATCGCGGCCAGGATCATCGCATAGCCAATGAAGATGCTGCCGACGCTGGCAGGTTCGGCGTCGATGACCTCCCATTCGCTTTTGGGTTTGATCAATATGGATTTCGCCCTGTCGATTAGTCCGGGGGGCGTGGAAACCGGGTTCATGTCCGTCATGATGGCCTTCTCCCTGTTTGTCGCGGAATTTGACCAGCAGGACGCCGCGAACGCAAGATCAATATGCGATTTCGAAGAATGATCGGCAGGGGGCTGGCGTCGAATCGCGGCAGGTGCATATTGGGGCCATGCCTCATGCCGCTTTCGTTCCCCTTCGTATCTTCTCCTCCTACACCATGCTAGAAGGCGCGATCGACCCCAAGGTCATCGCCAAACAGGCCAAGGCGCTGGGCTTTCCTGCCGCCGCCATCACCGACCGCAACGGCCTTTATGGCTCGATGGCCTTTTCCGACGCCTGCAAGAGCGACGGGGTGCAGCCGATCATCGGCGCGATGCTCGGCATCCTGCGGCCTGGCCGCCCGGCCAATGCGTCAGCGGTCCATGACTGGCTTGCCCTCTATGCGCAGGATGCGACGGGCTATGACAATCTCTGCGCGCTCGTTTCCATGGCGCATCTCGACCGGCCCTTGGAAGAAGTGCCCCATGTCGGCCTCGACGTGCTGGAGGGCCGCACCGAGGGCTTGATCGCGCTGACCGCAGGTGGGGAGGGGGCGTTGGCGCGCCTCTTTGCCGAGGATCAGCCGGACGCGGCTTTTGCCTATGCCGACCAGCTACAAGCCTTGTTTCCTGACCGGCTCTATATCGAACTGTGTCGCCGCCTCGATCCCGTCGAGGGTAAGGCCGAGCCGCATCTTCTCGATCTGGCCTATGCGCGCGACCTGCCTTTGGTGGCTACTAATCCGACCTGCTTTACCGAGCCGCATTTCCACGCGGCGCATGACGTCATGCTCTGCATCGCCGATAGCGCCTATGTCGATATGCCCGACCGGCGCACCAGTTCGCCCGACGCCTGGATGAAGCCGACCGGCGAGATGAAGCGGCTGTTCGAGGATCTGCCCGAAGCGCTCGCCAACACGCTGGTCGTGGCGCAACGCTGCGCGGTCGCCGCACCCAAGCGCAAGCCGATCCTTCCGAGCTTGGCAGGTGACATTGAGGGCGAGGCGCGGATGCTGCGCGACTTGGCGAGCGCAGGCCTTGATGCGCGGCTCGCCAAGCTGGGTATTATCGACAGTGCCGCCCGTCAGCCCTATCTGGACCGGCTCCAGTTCGAGACGGACATCATCATCCAGATGGGCTTTCCCGGCTATTTCCTGATCGTCGCCGACTTCATCAAATGGGCCAAGGATCATGATATTCCGGTGGGTCCGGGCCGTGGTTCGGGTGCCGGGTCGGTCGTTGCCTGGGCGCTGCTGATCACCGACCTTGATCCACTGCAACTGGGCCTGCTGTTCGAACGCTTCCTGAACCCGGAACGTGTGTCGATGCCCGACTTCGACATCGACTTTTGCGAAACCCGGCGCGGGGAGGTGATCCGTTACGTCCAGCAGAAATATGGCGTCGATCATGTCGCGCAGATCATCACGTTCGGAAAATTGAAGGCCCGCGCCGTGTTGAAGGACACCGGCCGCGTTCTGCAGATGAGCTATGGCCAGGTAGATCGCCTTGCCAAGCTGGTGCCCAACCACCCGACCGACCCCTGGACGCTGGAACGCTCCTTGAACGGCGTTGCCGAGTTCCGCGCGGAATATGACAATGATGCGCAGGTCAAACGGCTGATCGACTATGCGATGAAGCTGGAGGGCTTCCCGCGCCACAGTTCCACCCATGCGGCGGGCGTGGTGATTGGCGACCGACCGTTGCAGCAGCTCGTGCCGCTCTATCGCGATCCTCGGTCCGACATGCCCGTCACCCAGTTCGACATGAAATATGTCGAGGGCGCTGGCCTGGTGAAGTTCGACTTTCTGGGCTTGAAGACGCTGTCGGTGCTGCAAAAGGCGGTTCAGTTGCTGGCGGCGCGTGGGGTGACGGTCGATCTCGATACCCTCGCCTGGGACGATAGTGCCGTCTACGAGCTGCTTCAGCGTGGCGACACCGTGGGCGTGTTCCAGTTGGAATCGGAAGGCATGCGCAAGACGCTGGCCGCCGTCCGACCGACCAATTTCGGCGACATCATCGCGCTCGTCTCGCTCTACCGTCCCGGCCCGATGGACAATATTCCGATGTTCGGCCGTCGCAAGAACGGGCAGGAGGCGATCGAATATCCCCACATATTGCTGAAACCGATCCTCGAAGAAACCTATGGCATCTTCGTCTATCAGGAACAGGTGATGCAGGCCGCGCAGATCTTGGCGGGCTACAGCCTTGGCGATGCCGACCTGTTGCGCCGCGCCATGGGCAAGAAGGTCAAGGCCGAGATGGACGCGCAGCGCTCGCGCTTCGTCGAAGGCTGCGCCGCCAAGAGCGACATTCCCAAGGCCAAGGCGAACGAACTGTTCGACTTGATCGACAAATTTGCAGGCTATGGTTTCAACAAGAGCCACGCCGCCGCCTATGCGTTGCTTGCTTACCAGACGGCCTGGCTTAAGGCGCATTATCCGGCGGAATTTTACGCCGGGTCGATGGCTTTCGATATTCATCTGACCGACAAGCTGACGATCTTCGTCGATGATATGCGCCGCATGGGGCTGACCTGCCTTGCGCCCGACATCAACCGCAGCCAGGCGGACTTTTCGGTCGAGGCGGTGCCTTATGAAGGCGAAGACCCCCGTTTGGGCTTTGCCGTGCGCTATGCGCTGGGTGGCCTCAAAGGCGTGGGCGAGAAGGCGATGGACCAGTTGGTCGCGGAGCGCGATGCGGCCGGGCCATTCAAATCGCTGGACGATTTCGCTGACCGCATCGAACCGCGCCTGCTCAACCGGCGTCAGTTGGAAAGCCTGGCGGCGGCGGGGGCGTTCGATGATGTCCATCCCGATCGCGCGGGAGTCCATGCGGCGGCGGAAACGATTCTGGCTGTGGGCGTCAGTGCGGCGCAGGCGCGGGAGAGCGGGCAGGGCGGCCTGTTCGGCGACGTTGAGACGCCCCATGCCGATGTCCGCATTCCCCCGCATCAGGCCTGGACCGTGTCCGATCGCATGGCGCAGGAAAAGGAGGCGTTCGGCTTCTATTTCTCCGCCCATCCAGTCGATCGCTACCGCCATCTGGCCGATGCGCGTGGTGCGCGCAGCTATGGCGCGGTCTGTCAGCAGCCGGTGGGCATGCCGAACGAGGAAGGGCGCGTCATGACCATCATGGCGGCCATGGTGGAAGATGTGCGCTGGCGCGAAACCAAGCGCGGCGCGCGTTATGCCAACGCCACCTTCTCCGACAGTAGCGGCCAGTTTCAGGCCAGTTGTTTCGAGGAGGATGCCTGTAAGGCGATCGAGGAATTGGCGCGCGACGGTGATTGCGCCTTGCTGGTTGTCGAACTGGACCGGCTACCGGGCGAGGAAACGCCGCGCGTCACGGTGCGCGGCGTCGAACCTTTCCGCCAGATCGCCAGTGCCTCGCGCATGGAATTGACGGTCGATGTGGAAACGGCGGAGGCGGTTGCCAAATTGGCGGAGATATTGGGGCAGGCCGAAGGCGGGCGCAGCGAAATCTTCCTGCGCGCGCCGGTCAGCGATGGCCAGGCGGCGCGCGTCTTCTTGGGCGACAGGTTCAGCCTGGGCGCGGATCAAGTAGATGCAATCGGGGCTATCCGGGGTCTGACCATCCATCGCTTCGAGCGGATGGACGTGAAGGCGGACGGCTATAAGACGCGCACCCGCCGGTCGGGCATGCGGTTGGTGGGCTGATTAAAAGAGCCGCAGCTGCGCGCCTTCGGGCGGGCGGAACAGGTCGGTGCGCAAGGTCAGCCGCTCGTCGCCAAAGCCGGCCTTCCGGCGGGCCTTGACGAAGCGGCTGCGGATCAGGTCGGCCCACACGCCTTGCCCACGCATCCGGCTGCCGAAATTGGGGTCATTATCGCGCCCGCCGCGCAGGTCGCGGATGATGGCCATTACTTTGGCCGCGCGGTCGGGATGATGCGCGTCGAGCCAGGCGCGAAACAGCGGCACCACCTCATGCGGTAGGCGGACGAGGATATAGTTGATATCTCGCGCGCCCGCCGCTGCGACACGGGCGACGAGGCTTTCGATTTCATGGTCGTTGATGGCGGGGATGATCGGCGACATGTTGGCTGTCACGGGAATGCCCGCCTGCGCCAGTTGCGCGATCGCCTCCAGCCGCCGTTCGGGATGGGGTGCGCGGGGTTCCAGCGTGCGGGCGACCTTGGGGTCGAGCGTGGTGACGGAAATCATGACCGCCACCAGATTGTCGCGGGCCAGGTCCGCCAGCAGATCAATGTCGCGCAGGATGCGATCGGACTTGGTCGTGATGAAGGTCGGGTGCCGCGTTTCGACCAGCACTTCCAGCACCTGCCGCGTGATCCGCCAGTCCTTTTCGATCGGTTGATAGGGATCGGTATTGGTCCCCATCGCGATCGGCGCGACGCTGTAATTTTTCCTGGCCAGTTCGGTGCGCAGCAGGGCTGCTGCATCCGGCTTGGCGAAGAGCTTGGTTTCGAAATCCAGCCCCGGTGACAGGTCATGATAGGCGTGGCTGGGCCGCGCATAGCAATAGATGCAGCCATGTTCACAGCCGCGATAGGCGTTGATGGATCTGTCGAAACCGATGTCGGGAGAGGCGTTGCGGGCGATGATGGTGCGTGACCGTTCGACCGTGACTTCGGTGCGGAGTCGCGGGAGTGCGCCTTCCAGCATGGCCAGGTCGAGCCAGTCGCCATCGACCGCCCGCTGCGGTAGATTGAAGCGTTGGCTTTCGCCGTTGACGGTCGCGCCTCTGCCCTTTTCGATGGTCATGACCAAGATTAGAACAAATAAGGAACGATGGCAACAGGGTGGTCGAGCATCGGTTCGGACCAGAGCACTGGCGTCACGCGGGCGGCGTGCCTATAGCTAAGTGCATGGCATCAACCCAAAAGCACAAGACACCGGACAAGGTCCGCCCCGCAGGCTTCCCGACGCGCGATCAGGTGATGGATTTCATCACCACATCGGACCAGCCCGCGGGCAAGCGGGAGATCGCCAAGGCCTTCGGCCTCAAGGGGCAGGAGAAGATCGCGCTCAAGGCGCTGCTCAAGGATATGGCCGACGAAGGGCTGATCGACCTTGGCCCCGCGCGCGCCTTTCACAAGCTGGGCGGCGTGCCCAAGGTGACGGTGCTGCGGATCATTGATGTCGATGACACGACGCTGATCGCGACGCCCGAACGGTGGGAGGCCGAAGGCCAGCCCGCGCCGCGCCTGCGCATCGTGGAGCGCGGCAAGCGCGGCGCGCTGACCATCGGCGATCGCATCCTGGCACGGACCGAGGAAGCGGGGCGTGGCTGGGTCGCGCATCCGATGAAGAAGCTCGCCAAGGCGACCGAAATGCTGCTGGGCGTGGTCGAGGAGATGGCCGACGGCAAATTATGGCTGCGCCCGGTGGACAAGCGCATCCGCAAGGATACGCCGATCAGCGACGCGGGCACCGCCAAGAAGGGCGACCTCGTGCTGGCCGAGCCTTCCGGCCGCCCGCCGCGCATTTCTGCGCGGGTGACTGACATATTGGGCGACCCCTTCGCCCCGCGCAGCTTCAGTCTGATCGCCATTCACAAACATGGCATCCCCCATGTCTTTCCCGAAGCGACGGAGGAAGAGGCGCTGGTCGCCGCTGCCCTGCCGCTGCATGAGGAGAAGCGCGAAGACTTGCGCCACTTGCCGATCGTCGCGATTGATCCGGTGGATGCGCGCGATCATGACGATGCGGTGTGGGCGGAAGCGGACAGCGACCCGGACAATAGTGGCGGGTTTCGCGCGATCGTCGCCATTGCCGATGTCAGCTACTATGTACGCCCCGGCAGCGCGCTCGATCGGGAGGCACGCAAGCGCGGAAATAGTGTTTATTTTCCTGACCTTGTCGTACCGATGCTACCGCATCAGCTATCGTCGGACATGTGTTCGCTTCGGGCCGGACAGGACCGGGCGGCGATGGCGTGCCACCTGACCATCAATGCGCAGGGGAAGGTGACGGCCTGGCGCTTTAGCCGCGCGGTGATCCGCGTTGCGTCGGTCATGGCCTATGAGGATGCGCAGGCGGCGATCGACGGCACGGGCCAGCATGATCTGCTCGAAACGGCGCTCAAGCCGCTATGGGCTTGCTGGGCACTGTTGCACAAGGCGCGGCTGGCGCGCGAGCCATTGGCGCTCGACTTGCCCGAACGGCGGGTGGTGCTGGACGAATGGGGCAAGATCGTCAGCGTCGCTGTCCGCGAACGGCTCGATGCGCATATGCTGATCGAGGATTATATGATCGCGGCCAATGTCGCGGCGGCCAAGGCGCTGGAAGCGAAGAAGGCGCCGGTCATGTACCGCGTCCATGAACCGCCAAGCCGCGACAAGCTGGTGGCGCTCAAGGAATATCTGGCGACGTTCGACATTGAATTTGCGCTGGGGCAGGTGATCCGGCCCGCGACGTTCAACCATCTGATCAAGCGGGTGGGGGAAGCGGAAGCCAAGCCGCAGATCATGGAGCAGATTTTGCGCAGCCAGACCCAGGCCTATTATAGTCCGCAGAATATGGGGCATTTCGGCCTGGCGCTTGGCTCCTATGGCCATTTCACCTCGCCGATCCGCCGCTATGCCGACCTTTTGGTCCATCGTGCGCTGGTGGGGGCTTATGGGTTGGAACTACCCGCGCCCAAGGGCGGGACCATCCCCGACCGATCCTCGCTCAGCCAGGAGGATTATGAGAATATGGGCAAGGTCGGAGAGATGATCTCCGGCCATGAACGGCGCGCGATGGAGGCCGAACGCGATACGGTCGATCGCTATGTCGCCGCGTTCCTAGCCACCCATGTCGGCGAACTGGTCAAGGCGCGGATTACCGGGGTTCAGAATTTCGGCTTCTTCGCCACTGTCGATGGCCTCGGCGGTGATGGGCTGGTGCCGGTTTCGACCATGGGCGCGGAACGCTTTTTCTATGACGAGGCGGGCAAAGCGTTGGAAGGCGTCGAGAGCGGTGATCGCTATACGGTCGGCCAGCGGCTGGAACTGCGGTTGGCCGAGGCTGACCCGATCAACGGATCGCTACGCTTCGAGCTGCCCGATCATCCCGCGCCGCGCGGCGGGCCGATGAAGCGGGACCGGACGCGGCCGGGCAGCCATCGCGGGCGGCCGATCAACATCCGGCATATGGGGGCGAAGCGGGGCAAGCATAAGCGGTAATGTGAAGTTGGGAGATGGGTTCCCGCTTTCGCGGGAATGACGGTGGATGGATCGACGCTCTAGCTCAAGCGGTCGATCGATTCCGCGTCGAGCGCGCCGGGGATGACCATGATGGGGCAGGGCATTCGACCTGCGTCTGCTCCCGCAAAATGTGACACCAGAGGGCCGGGCGGACCGCTGGCGGCGGCACCCAATACCAGCGCGGCGACATCGTCCATTTCGTCGAGTGTTTCGCGCACGACGGCGACGGCTTCGCCCTGGCGGACGGTGATGCTGGGACGTATGCCGGATTCATCCATCAATGTTCCGGCTGCACTGGTCACCAGCGCCTCGGCGCGTTGCAGCGCTTCATCCTCCATCGTCGCCTGTACGCCGCCCCACTGGACAAATTCGGCCGGCGGAATCAGGGCGAGAATGCGGACGGTGCCGCCGGTCTTGGCCGCGCGTCGCGCGGCGAAGCGCAGCGCGGTTTCAGCCTCCGGCGATTCGTCCACGACAACCAGATATGCCCGCACTGAATATTGCCCCTGCAAAGATTTGATGGCCATGCCGTTCGGTCAATCGGACCGAACGAACCATAGGGGTGAAATGTGGGCCATAATCGGCTTTGGCGCAAGGCGTCCCTTGACCGTTCCGGCGAATGCGTGAAAACGAACAGCAAATGGCGCGTGCCGCATAATTGAAGAAGAGGCCTAGAACGCATGAGCAAGACGATCCAGATGCCCGCTTTGTCCCCCACCATGGAGGAAGGGACGCTGGCTAAATGGCTGGTCAAGGAAGGGGATACGGTATCGTCCGGCGATCTGCTGGCGGAAATCGAGACCGACAAGGCGACGATGGAGTTCGAAGCGGTCGATGAAGGCGTGATCGCCAAGATCCTGGTATCGGAAGGCTCCGAGGGCGTGAAGGTCGGCACCGTGATCGCGATCATCGCGGAAGAAGGCGAGGACGTCGCGACCATCGCTGCCGGTGGTGGCGAAGCTGCGCCCAAGGTCGAGGCGGCACCTGCCAAGGCGGAAGCCGAAGCGCCTGCCGCAGCGCCAAAGGCTGCGGCTGCGCCTGCCGCTGCTGCCCCCGCTGAGGGTCGGGTCAAGGCCAGCCCGTTGGCGCGCCGTCTGGCCCAGGACAAGGGCATTGATCTGGCGGCGGTCACCGGTTCCGGTCCCAATGGCCGCATCGTGAAGGGCGATCTGGACGGGGCCAAGGCAGACACGGCCAAGTCGGCCGCTGCGCCTGCTGCCGCCCCTGCCGAAAAGGCTCCGGCGGCCCCGGCACCGGCTGCGCCGACCGGCGCGCAGGATTTCGGCATTCCGCACGAGGTCGTGAAGCTGAGCGGCATGCGCAAGACGATCGCGCGCCGCCTGACCGAATCCAAGCAGCAGGTGCCGCACATCTACCTGACGGTCGATATCCAGCTCGACAAACTGCTCAAGCTGCGCGGCGAACTCAATGCCGGGTTGGCCAGCCGCAAGGTCAAGCTGTCGGTCAATGACCTGTTGATCAAGGCGTTGGGCGTCGCATTGACCGAAGTGCCGGAATGCAACGTCCAGTTTGCGGGCGACCAGATGCTGCAGTTCAAGCGCGCCGATATTTCTGTCGCGGTGTCGATCCCCGGTGGTCTCATCACGCCGATCATCACGGATGCAGGCAGCAAGGGCGTCGCCGCCATCTCCGACGCGATGAAGGATCTGGCCAGCCGCGCCAAGGACGGCAAGCTCAAGCCGGAAGAATATCAGGGCGGCACGGCTTCGCTGTCCAACATGGGCATGTTCGGCATCAAGCAGTTCGAAGCGGTCATCAACCCGCCCCAAGGCATGATCATGGCGATCGGCGCGGGCGAGAAGCGGCCGTTCGTGGTCGATGACAGCTTGCAGATCGCGACGGTCATGTCGGCTACCGGCAGCTTCGACCATCGCGCTATCGACGGCGCCGATGGGGCGCGGTTGATGAAGGCGTTCAAGGAACTGATCGAAAACCCGATCGGCATGTTGGCCTGATGCCGTTCGTCGATGAGCAGCCGCCGGAGCATCACCCGGCGGTGCGGGTCATCGCCATGCCCGCCGATACCAATCCCTATGGGGATATTTTCGGCGGTTGGTTGATGAGCCTGATGGATTCGGCGGCAGGATCGGTAGCCGCGCGCTACAGCCATGGCCGTGCCGTGACGATCGCGGTAGAGGGCATGACGTTCCTGCGCCCGGTCGTGGTCGGCGACGAGGTTTCGGTGTTCGCTACCCTCAAATCCGTTGGGCGCACGTCGATGAAGATTGCGGTAGAAGCGTGGCGTCGTGCGCGACATGACGACCGATCCTATCGCGTGACCCAGGCGACCTTTACCTTCGTGGCGATCGGCGAGGATCGCCAGCCCCGTTCCGTTCCGCCGATCGCGGAAGCCTAATTACAAGAAGCGAGTGTGACCCATGGCTGATACCTACGATCTCATCGTCCTCGGCTCCGGCCCCGGCGGCTATGTTGCCGCGATCCGTGCTGCGCAGCTTGGCCTCAAGACGGCCATCGTCGAGCGCGAAAATCTGGGCGGCATCTGCCTCAACTGGGGCTGCATCCCGACCAAGGCGCTGCTACGCTCGGCGGAAATTTTCCATTATATGCAGCATGCCAAGGATTATGGCCTGGCAGCGGACAATATCACCGCCGACATCGAAGCGGTGGTGAAGCGGTCGCGCGGCGTTGCCAAGCAGCTTAATCAGGGTGTCACCCACCTGATGAAGAAGAACAAGATCACCGTCCATATGGGCGATGGCAAGCTGGTGGCGAAGGGCAAGCTGTCTGTCACCAAAGATGGCAAGACCGAAGAACTGACGGCGAAGAATATCATCGTCGCGACCGGCGCGCGAGCGCGCGACCTGCCCGGCACGCCTGCCGATGGCAAGCGCGTCTGGACATACCGCCATGCCATGACGCCGCCGGAAATGCCGACCAAGCTGCTGGTCATCGGTTCTGGCGCGATCGGCATCGAGTTTGCGAGCTTCTACAACGACATGGGCGCTGATGTGACCGTGGTCGAGATGATGGACCGCATCGTGCCGGTCGAAGATGCGGATGTCTCCGCCTTCCTCGAAAAGGCGCTCAAGAAGCAGGGCATGACGATCATGACCGGCGCGGGCGTCAGCGACATCAAGGTGACGGACAAGGGCGTCAGCGCGAAGTTGAAGGACAAGGCGGGCAAGGAAACGGCCGCCGAGTTCAGCCATATGATCGTCGCCATCGGCATCGTTCCGAATACGGCCGACATCGGCCTGAAGGAACTGGGCGTCGAGATGGACGATCGCGGCTTCCTGAAGACCGACGCGATGTGTCGGACCAATGTGGACGGCATCTGGGCGATTGGCGACATCACCGCGCCGCCATGGCTGGCGCACAAGGCAAGCCATGAAGGCGTCATTACAGCCGAGGCGATTGCGGGCCAGCATCCCCACGCCATGGACCCGCGCAACATTCCGGGCTGCACCTATTGCCACCCGCAAATCGCCAGCGTCGGCCTGACCGAAGCCAAGGCGAAGGAAGCGGGTTATGAGGTGAAGGTCGGCATGTTCCCCTTTATCGGCAATGGCAAGGCGATCGCGCTTGGTGAGGCCGAGGGCTTCACCAAGACGGTGTTCGATGCCAAGACCGGCGAATTGCTGGGCGCGCATATGATCGGCGCGGAAGTGACCGAGATGATCCAGGGCTATACGATCGGCAAGACGCTGGAGACGACCGAGGCGGAATTGATGCACACGGTCTTCCCGCATCCGACCATTTCGGAATCGATGCACGAAAGTGTGCTGGCCGCTTATGGTCGTGCGCTCCATATCTGATCGCTGGACAGTTGGGAAAGGCGCGGGGGCTTTGGTCCTCGCGCTTTTGTGCGTGCTGGGTATCGCGGCGATACAGCAGGCCGGGTGGCTCGACAGGCTGAATACAGGTCTGATGGGCGCGGCTGGCGACGTGCGCGACAGTGCATGGGGCGGGCCATCCATTGCGCTGATGCGGCTGGCGACGGCGATTGGCGACACGATCGGCAGGATCGCGATATTGGCGGTGGTATTTTCCTTGCTGCTGTGGCGCGGGCGGCGTGCCGATGCGCGGTGGCTGGCGCTGATGATGGCGGGAGGCACGGCACTCAACCTGATCCTCAAACAAATATTTTCCGCGCCGCGCCCCGACCTGCTGCCGCATCTCGACATCGTCCATAGCTATAGTTTCCCCAGCGGCCATGCGGCGGGCAATATGATGTTGTTCGGGGCGCTGGCGATGCTGGCCGGGCGGCCGGTCTTTTACTGGATAGCGGCGATAATGACCGCGCTGATCGGGGTCAGCCGTGTGTGGCTGGGCGTACATTGGCCGAGCGACGTGATGGCAGGATGGATATTGGGGCTGGGCTGGCTGCTGCTGTGCCGCGTATGGCTACCAGCGCGGCGAGGGCAATAGCAGCGCCCGCGTGAGGCTGTCATACGGAGGCATACCGTCGGTGGTCACAAAGCCGTGAACCCAGAAGCTGTCGACTAAGGTCGCGGCGGCGATGACGAACAGCAGCAGGGCTGTGCCTGCGAACAGGCGCGGCGCGCCGCGGATCGGTCGGTCGGGCGAAAGCGCGATCAGGACCAGGGGCAGGATCGGCAGGAAATAGCGGCCCTGTGTTCCCTGAATATAGTCGGCCCCCAGCGGCGTGCCGGTCAGATACATGGCGGTTTCGATCAGCAGGGCGATGCCGCCCGCCATCGCCAGCCACCAGAGCCGCTGACCGATGCCGAAACGCGCGCCGGTGCCGGTCGCAACGCCCGCACCGAGCATCAACAGCGCCAGCGGATAGGCGATCAGCGGCAGCAGGATGGCGTTCCAGCCGAAGCGGCCGACGATTTGCAGCGCATAGACGGGCGCGCGCTCGGTGACGCTGGAGAGGAGGATGCGGACATAGGCCAGCGGATCGCGCAAGATGACGGCCAGTTGATCGGCGAGCGGCGCGGTCATCATCGTCTCGCCGGTGCGGCGCGACTGGATATGGTAGAGCGCCTGGCTGCCGCCGGACAATGTCATCCAGAGGATGAAGCCGATGGCCCCCACCAACATCGCCCCGATCAGTAGCCATGGCCGATAGTCGCGCCGGTCCTGCGGCCAGCGCAGGCCTGCCGCGATGATGGGGAGGTAGACGCCTTTGGCGAGGGCCAGAAGTGGCGCGGTGACGAACAATCCGGTGGCGCGGGCGGGGGATGCACCCATGAAGCCGATCCGCAACGCAAGCGCTAGGCCGAGAAAGGCGAGGCCGTTGATGACCGCATCGGGCGAGAGCGACCCGGTCTGATAGGCGAAGGTCGGGAGCAAGGCCGTTGCGAGCAGGGCATTGCGGCCGAAGGGGAGGCATTGAAGCGCAGCGATCAGCAGCAGCAGGCCGGTCGCCGCGTTGATGAGGCGGCCGACATAGAAGGCATCGCGTCGCGAGAGGTCGAGCGCGTCGGCGAGATACAGGCCGACCGCACCGGGGGCGTAGAGCGTGGGCGCGTAGCTCGCCACATTGGGAAAGTCGGCGAAGGCAGTGCCGGGCCGCTGCGCATCCGCGTCGCCGCTCCGTTCCAGCATGGTGCGATCGAAACGGCGCAACGTGGGCGGCACATCCGTCGGGAAGTCGACAGCGTGAAATTCCACGGCCGCGCGCGGCAAGGTCGCGCCGATCAGATCGCCGCGCTGTTCGGTCATCACGCGGCCCTCCGACAGCAGCAGCGCCTTCATATAATGCTGGTTTTCGTCGGGCACCTGAAAGGGCGGTGTGATCAGCGCGCAGAAAAGGGTGGCGATGGCGATGGCCGCCAGCATGATTTTTTCCAGGCCGACCCATGGCGCAGACAGCAGCATGTCAGCGTCTCGCGCGCCTTTTGTCCTGATCCGTTCGTTTCGCATCGCAGCCGCATAACGTCCTTTGGTCGCGATGCTAGAGTTTAGCCCTTAATATTTCCCGTGCGTAACAAAATTTTGCTGAAGCGGTCTATCCGTCGATGTCGTCGGCCGCTACGACGGGGGGATGGAGCCGCAGCCGACTGACGCGCCGTCCGTCGCTGGCCAGAATTTCCAGTTTCCAGCCGCTCTGTTCATGATCGAGAATTTCGCCCGGTTCAGGCACCCGACCCGCTATAACGAAGGCAAGCCCGCCCAACGTATCGACATCCTCGTCGACATCGCCCAGTTTCTCGTCAATTTCCTCGGCGACATCTTCCAGTTCGGCGCGGGCGTCGGCTTCCCACAGGCCGTCTTCCAGCGGGACCAGCATCGCTTCCGGGGCATCGTCATGCTCATCCTCGACCTCGCCGACGATTTCCTCGACCAAATCCTCGAAGGTCAACAGCCCCTCAGTGCCCGAATATTCGTCCAGTACGATGGCGAGATGGGTGCGCTTGGCGCGCATTTCGGCGAGCAGATCGAGCGCGCCCATGCTTTCAGGGACATAGAGCGGCTGACGGATCAGCGGTTCAAGCGTGTCGGGAACGGGGTCTTTCCCCGCCAGGATGGCGAAGGCATCACGGATATGGACCATGCCGACGATGGTATCGAGCGTGTCGCGATAGACCGGGATGCGGCTATGGCCCGCTTCGGCGAACAGCGCGGCGAGATCGGCGAAACTCGCTTTCTCCTCGATCGCGATGATGTCGGCGCGGGGCACGGCGACGTCATCGACCGTATGTTCGGAAAAATGGAGTAGGTTGCGGACCATCTGCCGCTCGATCGCCGAAAGATCGCCCTTGGTCGGCGGAGCCGCGCCGCCATCGTCCGCATCCCCGTCATATTCGTCGAGGGCCTCTTCCAGTTCCTGCCGCAGGCTGGTGGACTCGCTGTCACCGAACAGGAGCGACTTTATGCCGCTCCATAAGCCACCTTCGCTACTACTGTCCGATTCCTTGGAACCGTTGCCGTCCTTCGGGCTGCCCTCAGCCATAGTTAGTCCTAATCCCCTGTCATCATGCGATCCCCATAGGGATCGGGAAGTCCAAGACTGGCCAGCGCGGCGATTTCCAACGCTTCCATGGCCTGCGCCTCATTGTCGTCCATATGATCATATCCGAGCAAATGAAAAGTCCCGTGAACAATCAAATGCGTTGCATGATCAGCGAGGGAGATGCCCTTGTCGGCCGCTTCGGCGGCGCACACCCCCTCGGCCAGCACGATGTCGCCGAGCAGGACTTCGCCATCATCGGTATTGGCGGTGCTTTGCAGCAGGTCGGCCTGCACCATCGGAAAGGACAGGACGTTGGTCGGCTTGTCCTTGTCGCGATAGGCGCGGTTGAGTTCATGCACTTCGGCGTCGCTGGTCAGCTTGACCGCGATTTCATACAGCGCCTGGTCGGTCGCGAAGGCGGCATAGGGGCTGTGGGCGATGGCGGCGGCGACGGCGCTTTGGGCGAGCTGTTCCCAGTCCGAACCAGGCCAGCCATCTTCGTGGAGGAGAGCGACTTCAATCATATTGTAGGAATCTCATCATTCCGTTCGGTTCGAGCCGGTCGAGAATAATTCTCGACGGACGCTTCTCGACAAGCTCGAAGCTGCTCGAACCGAACGGGATTGGGGCATCGGCGACGTTAAGCATCCGGCCCCTCATAGGCCTGGACGATACGCCCGACGACGGGGTGGCGGACGACATCGCCGATGCCGAAGGGCACCATGGCGATCCCCTCGACACCCTCCAGCCGGGCGACGGCGTCGGCCAGGCCCGATGCGCCCGGTTGCGGCAGATCGACCTGCTTGGGATCGCCGCAGACGACCATGCGACTGCCTTCGCCGAAGCGGGTGAGGAACATCTTCATCTGCGCGATGGTGGTGTTCTGCGCTTCGTCCAGCACGATGAAGGCGTTGGCGAGCGTCCGCCCGCGCATGAAGGCGAGCGGCGCAATTTCGATCTCTCCGCTGGCGATGCGCCGTTCAACCTGCTCGGCGGGGAGCGTGTCGTAGAGCGCGTCGTAGATCGGGCGGAGATAGGGATCGACCTTCTCCTTCATGTCGCCGGGCAGGAAGCCCAACCGTTCACCCGCCTCGACCGCGGGGCGCGACAGGATCAGCTTGTCCACCGTGCCGGTGATGAGCTGGCTGACCGCCTGCGCGACTGCGAGATAGGTCTTGCCGGTGCCTGCCGGGCCTAGCGCGAAGATGATGTCGTTGCGGTTGAGCGCCTCCATATAGGTGACCTGGGTGGCCGAGCGCGGGACGATCGTCTTCTTGCGGGTGCGGATCATCACCGTGGGCGGTTCGGCGACATCATGGCGGATGATGCCGTCCAACGTCGGTTCCGAAGACATGGCGATGACGGCTTCGACCGCGCCGGTGTCGATCTGCTGCCCCGCGACAATGCGGTTGTAGAGGCCGGTCATGACGTCGCGCGCGCGAGCGGCGGCCTGCGCCTCGCCCTCGATCTGCAGCTTGTTGCCGCGCGCGGCGATGTAGACGCCCAGCCGATTTTCGATCGCGACGAGATTGCGGTCATATTGGCCGAACAACGTACCGAGCAGATGCGGCTTGTCGAAGATGACTTCGAGTTGCGCGCGTTCGGTCGATGGACCGCCAAAGCGGGTATTGGGTTTCTTGCCCATGGTCAGCCTCCCTTGCTCGTCATGCATCTCGTGAAGATCCGTCCCAGTGGGAGATCGGGGAGATGGCGTCCCGCCCATGCGGGAATGACGAGGCTTTGGTTCAAGCGGCTTTCCTCCTGCTATACTCGCCGGCCAGACTATTGGGACCGGCGCTGATGATATCGACTTCGATAAGGTCGCCGATCGCACTGTCGGGCGCGGTGACGTGGACGGACTGGAGCCAGGGCGTCTTGCCGATCAATTGACCGGGATAGCGGCCCTTGCGCTCCAGCAATATGTCGGTGCGGCGACCGACGGTGGCACTGTTGAACGCGACCTGATGCCGATTGATCGCAGCCTGGAGCCGGGCGAGGCGTTCGTCCATGACGGCGGCGGGCACCTGGCCGGCCATGTCGGCGGCAGGCGTGCCGGGGCGGGGACTATATTTGAACGAATAGCATTGGGCATAGCCGACGGCATCGACGATCTTGAGCGTATCCTCGAACTCCGCATCGGTCTCGCCGGGGAAGCCGACGATGAAGTCACCTGACAGGGCGATGTCGGGCCGGACGGCGCGGACCCGGTCGAGGAGGCGCAGATAGCTCGCCACATCATGGCTGCGGTTCATGGCCTTGAGAATGCGGTCATTACCTGACTGCACCGGCAGATGGAGGAAGGGCATCAACTTGGCGCAATCGCCATGCGCGGCAATCAGGCCGTCGCTCATATCGTTGGGGTGGCTGGTGGTGTAGCGGATGCGATGGAGGCCGGGCAGTTCAGCCAATCCGCGCACCAGCCCGTCCATGCCCTGCATCCGGCCCTTGTCATCCTCGCCCGACCAGGCGTTGACGTTCTGGCCCAGCAGGGTGATTTCCTTCACCCCGCCATCGACCAGCGCCTTGGCTTCATCAAGGATGGCAGTCCATGACCGGCTGATCTCCGCGCCGCGGGTGTAGGGCACGACGCAATAGGTGCAGAATTTGTCGCACCCTTCCATGATCGTGAGGAAGGCGGTGGGGCGTGCCTGCTTGGTGCGGGCGGGTAGGGCACCGAATTTGGACGCGGCGGGCATGTCGGTATCGACGGCTGCTTCGCCGCGTCCGGCCTTTTCGATCAGGTCGGGCAGGCGGTGATAGGCTTGCGGGCCGACGACAATATCAACGGTTTTGGCCCGGCGGCTGATCTCGCTGCCTTCGGCCTGCGCGACGCAGCCTGCGACAGCGATCATCGGGCGGGTGCCGTCTTCGCGGGTCATGCGGCCGATGTCGGAATAGACCTTGTCCACCGCCTTTTCGCGGATGTGGCAGGTGTTGAGGATGACCAGATCGGCATCCGTGCCGTCCGCTGCCGCCGTCATCCCCTGCGCGCCAAGCATCTCCGCCATGCGCTCGCCATCATAGACGTTCATCTGGCAACCGAAGGATTTGACGCGGAAGGTGGCAGGCGCTTTGGGGACATCGGTACGATTCATGGCCACCAGCTATATAGAGGGCGGGACAGAAGCGAAAGGGCGCTGGTGCAGCGCGATGCTGGTAGCGATCGCTTCGCGCGCGGTGGCCGCGATGACCTTTCGGTCGGCGCAGGTCGCGGGGTCGAAGGGCGGGAGGAAGCGCAGTGTCACTAAGAGCGATCCTTTGCGGCCGAGCATTTGCATGGCGTTGGTGCCTGCCGGTTCATCGCCATGCCAGGCGATCTCGCCGGTCGCTCCGCCATAGTCGATATGGACCGGCTGTATCAGTACTGAGCGAGGCGGGGGGAGAAGGACGGCAAGCAGGGAGGGTTTGAAGGGCAGCAGGCCGCTGCCGTCGCTGGTGGTGCCTTCGGGGAAAAGTGCGACCGGCTGATGCCCCTGTATGGCGTCACGCAGGGCGTCGAGTTGATGGGACAGCGCGCCGCGCCGTTCGCGGGCGACGAACAGCGTATTGTTCTGGGCTGCGAGCCAGCCGATCACCGGCCAGCGCGCGATCCCGTCATGCGCGACGAAGGCCGCGCCAGTGGTGCCGCCAAGTGCCAATATGTCGATCCAACTGACATGATTTGCGAGCAGAAACATGTCGCCATCATGCGGTTGCCCCGCAATCTCCACGCGCACGCCAACAGACCACGTCGCCATCGCCAGAAAGCGGCGTGGCCAAGGCGACCGTCGTCTGGCCAGTTTCCAGAGCAGGTGGGGGACAAGGCAGACAAACAGGCTGACGACCAGCGCTGCGATGCGGACCATGCGGCGCACAAGGGCCAGCGTCAGTTCTTCCGTTCGAGCGCGACGCCGTACAGTTCCATGCGGTGATCGACCAGTCGAAAACCCAGTTTTTCGGCGATCTGCTTTTGCAATTGCTCCAGTTCGGGATCGACAAATTCGATGACATTGCCGGTTTCGACATCGATCAGATGATCGTGGTGCGATTCCGGCGCAGCTTCGTAGCGGGCGCGGCCGTCGCCGAAGTCATGGCGTTCCAAGATGCCTGCTTCCTCGAACAGGCGGACGGTGCGGTATACGGTGGCGATCGAAATGCCGGGATCGATCATGGCGGAGCGTTTGTGCAATTCCTCGACATCGGGGTGATCCATGGCGTCGCTCAACACCTGTGCGATCACGCGCCGTTGTTCGGTGATGCGGAGGCCTTTTTCATGGCACAGGGCTTCGACGTCGATCTTGCGGTTCATGAAGGCTCGCTCAAATGGAAAGGCCGGAGGATAGCTTCATGCCTAGCGGCTTTTCTGCGGTCAGGAAAGGCCGGATACAGGAAAGGGGCGCATCAACGATGCGCCCCCCAATTCCCATATCCACGTCAGCAGACGCTTATTTCGCGGCGCGGGTCGTCCGGCGGCGCTTGGTGCCCAGGCCGATTTTCTTAGCCAGGTTACGGCGCTGTTCGGCATAGTTGGGAGCAACCATGGGATAGTCAGCCGGCAGGCCCCACTTGGCGCGATAGTCGTCCGGTGTCATCTGATAATGAGTCATCAGATGGCGCTTGAGCATCTTGAGTTTCTTGCCATCTTCCAGACAGACGATGAAGTCGGGCTTGATCGAAGAGCGTACCGAGACGGCGGGCTCCAGCTTGACTTCTGGCGCAGCGGCCGGCTCATTCAGTGCCGACAATGCACCATGGACATTCTGTATCAGAGTGGCAACGTCGGAGACGGCGACGCTATTGTTCGAGACATGTGCGGCGACGATGTCGGACGTCAAAGTAATGAGCAGTTCGCTCTGTGCCGATTCGGTTTCCATTTTTCTATTTCCTACGAAGGCTTTTTATAATGCGACCCGCCGGTGGAAATGGATTTCTACAGCGGTGTGTCTCCGCTAGACCTCACAGCCTCATTTCGCAAGGGGCTATAGGGTCATATTCGCATATCGATACGAAAGCTCAGAGCATCATGAAGTTGTCCATCATTGCCGCGATAGTAACCGGGGCGGCGATGCACATATTCGAACCCCGTTTTCTCGTACAGTTTTATGGCGTTATTTGATGAACGGACTTCCAGGTTCATCGACGTGATGCCCCTACGGCGAGCACGTAGCAGACTGTCGCGTAACAGGGCTTCGCCAACGCCGCGTCCGCGCCATAAGGGATCTACAGCAAGCAGAAGCAGTTCGCATTCATCCAATACTGACCGCACCAAAGCAAAGCCCAATGGCAGCGCATCGATCCGTACGATCGTCAGCCAAGTGCCGGGCATCATCATGGCACCCGCAAGCTGCGCGGAAGTCCAGGCTTCACCGAACACAGGATCGAAAGCAGCGTCCATTACGCCCATCGCATCGGCGATGGCATTCCGTTCGCCCTCATCATAAGTGTCGAAGATCAGCTCTGGCATCATGATGCTGCGCGCTCCGCGATCGTCTTGGCATCCGCACCCCGGCCGTAGAGGGGCGTCGAGAACAGGGGGGGCAGGTCGGCGATCAACGGATAGGCGGCCGCATCGGGATAGAGCGTCAGCGCGGTGCCGAAACCGCGTGTGGTGACCAGCGCTTCGGCCCCCGTGCCATAGATGATGGGAGCGCTGATCTGATCCGCGAGGATAGCGATGGGCGTGGACTGGACCGGGCCGGTTGCCGTGATCCCGTCGCTGGTGAAGGATTGCCAGAAAAGTTCGCCATGGCCGCCGGTTATGGTGACAATGATGGGTGCATCGCTGGCATGTTGCCGCGCCGCGCTGGCGGCGATGATGGACGGGGCGCTATAGCCGCTCAGCGGGAGTTGCCATGCCAGCGCAAGTGCGCGGGCCGCGGCTATGCCGATGCGGACGCCGGTGAAACTGCCCGGCCCTACATCCACCGCGATGGCATCGGCGCGCCCTCCGTTTGGCAAGGTGGCGATGGCCGGCAGCAAGGCTTCGGCATGGCCGCGCCCGACGATTTCATGATGGCGGCCGATGAGCGCGCCGTCTTCCAGCAACGCCACGGACAAGGCCTGTGTCGCAGTGTCGATCACCAGCAGGCGCAAAGGATACTCCCGTTAGGTTCCGCAAAAGAGCGGATTCGCCTAGCGGTTAGTCGATCAGTCGCGTTTTGCCAAATCGCATGCGCGGTTCAGACCGCGCGGACTTCCGTCACTTCGGGAACATAATGTTTGAGCAATTGCTCGATCCCGTTCTTGAGCGTCGCGGTGGACGAGGGGCAACCGGCACAGGCACCCTGCATCTTGAGATAGACGGTGCCCTTGTCGAAGCCGCGATAGATGATGTCGCCGCCGTCATTGGCAACCGCCGGGCGCACGCGCGTATCGATGAGTTCGCGGATCTGTTCGACGATTTCGGCGTCCGCAGGATCATCGCCGAAGCTTCCCTCATCGCCGGGCACGCTGATCTCCGCAGCAGAGCCTGCCTTGAACAGCGGCATGTTGGCGGAAAAATGTTCGAGCAGGGTCGCGAGAATATCCGGCTTTACATAAGCCCATTCGGAACCTGGCGCGATCGTGACGGAAATGAAGTCGCTGCCGAAAAAGACGCCGGTGACATCGCCGAGGCCGAACAGCGCATCGGCGAGCGGCGAAGCCTCGGCTTCCTCCGGCGTCGCGAAGTCGCGAGTGCCTGCGCCCATGACGGTGCGGCCGGGGAGGAATTTGATGGTCGCCGGGTTGGGCGTTAGTTCGGTCTCGATCAGCATGGGCGCTATGTGGAGGCAAGCAGGCCCAAGATCAAGCGGTGGGGAACTTCGTTGGCTGCCGTCGATTGATTGGGGGAAGCAATTGGAGAGCCGATATGAGCACCGAATCCGAAATTCGCGACCGTTTCTGGAGCGATCTGGCGAGCAGCCCGTTCCTGATGATCGGTTTGCAGAACAGCCATGAGCATAGCCTGCCGATGACGGCGCAGCTCGATCCCGATGCCAATCATTGCTTCTGGTTCTACACCAGCCGCGACAACCGGCTGGCCCCCGGCGGCCCGGCGATGGCGCAATATTCGGCCAAGGATCATGACCTGTTCGCCTGCATCGACGGGACATTGACCGAAGAGACGGATGCGGCGGTCATCGATCGTTATTGGTCCAAGCAGGTCGAGGCCTGGTATCCGGGTGGGCGGAATGATCCGAACCTGTTGATGCTGCGCTTTGACCTGGGCACCGCGGAAATCTGGCGCGCGGACATGTCGCTGACGGGCGTCTTCAAGATGATGTTCGGCGGCGATGTGCGCGACGAAATGAAGACCAAGCATGTCGAAATAACGCTCTGAGCCTTTTCGCCTGAAGAAATGAGCGGCCGCGACAGCATGTTGCGGCCGCTTGCTTTTTGTCTGCGCCTTCGCCATATACGTTGCAGCGCAGCAGAGGGACCATTTTGATTCCACAGCGATTGGCAGCGTGATCGTCCGCAAACCTATGGTGGCTGAAGCAGTCACAAAGGGCTCACGGACCGGCCAATGAGAGTCTGCGTCAAGCTTGAGGCTTCCCTTTTCACGCGGGTCGTTTCGTAACCCGCCTTAGCGCCCTTGCTGCGTCCGCAGATCAGGTTGGCGCATGGCCCACTTGTGAGTTTACACATGGAATTCAATGACTTTGGTCTGGCTGAGCCGATCATGAAGGCGCTCGCCTCCAAAAATTACGTTACCCCGACGCCGATCCAGCAAAAGGCCATTCCGGCGCTGCTGGAAGGCAAGGATCTGTGTGGCATTGCGCAGACCGGCACGGGCAAGACGGCGGCATTCGCGCTGCCCAGCCTCGATTATTTCGCCCGCAATCCCAAGGTGACGCCGCTCAAGGGTTGCCGGATGCTGGTGCTGGCACCGACCCGCGAGCTGGCGGCGCAGATCGCACAGAGCTTCCGCGACTATGGCCGTTTCCTCAAGCTGAGCGTCGAAACCGTGTTCGGCGGCGTGCCGATCAATAAGCAGATTCGCGTGCTGGCTGGCGGCGTCGATATCGTCGTCGCGACGCCGGGCCGCCTGCTCGACCTGATCGACCAGCGCGCCTTGACCATCAAGGACACGGAAATCTTCGTTCTCGACGAAGCCGACCAGATGATGGACATGGGCTTCATCCAGCCCTTGAAGCGCGTCGCCAAGATGCTGCCGCGCGAACGGCAGAATCTGTTCTTCTCTGCCACCATGCCCAAGGAAATCGAAGCGCTCGCCGCCCAGTTCCTGAACGATCCGGTCAAGGTCAGCGTCGCGCCGCAGTCGACCACGGCAGAGCGTGTGCGTCAGCGCGCGATCTTCGTGAACCAGGCGGAAAAGCAGGCGCTGCTCCATCTGATGCTCAAGAGCGAAGAGATTGACCGCGCGCTGATCTTTACGCGCACCAAACATGGTGCCGACCGTGTCGTGCGCTTCCTGGAAGGTGCCGGGATCGACGCTTTCGCGATCCATGGCAATAAGAGCCAGGGCCAGCGCACCACGGCCTTGCAGGCATTCCGCCAGGGCAAGGTCAAGCTGCTGGTCGCGACCGACATCGCCGCGCGGGGTATCGACGTGTCGGGTGTGTCGCACGTCATCAACTTCGAAATTCCCAATGTGGCGGAGCAATATGTCCACCGCATCGGCCGCACCGCGCGCGCCGGTGCCGAAGGCATCGCGATCAGCTTCGTGGCGGATGATGAACGCCCTTTCCTCAAGGCGATCGAAAAGACGACCCGCGTAAAGCTGGAAATCGAAGCGCTGCCTGAGAATTTCATGGAAGCGGTGCGCAACATGCCCAAGCCCGCAGCCCCCAAAAAGGGTCCGAGCCAATCGCCCCAGCAGCAGGCGCGTCGCGCCGATGGCCAGCGCAAATATCAGGACGGCCAGAAGCAATCGCGCGGCACGCCGGATCGGGCGCATCGCCCCGACTCCGAGGGTGGCGAGAAGCGCCCCTTCCGTCGTCGTCGCAGCGGCGGCCCGGTCGGCGCGCACAAGAGCGCCGTCCAGCGCACGGGCGCACCGCGCGTATAAAACAGGATCGAGCGTGTCGGGACGGGGTTCCGGCACGCTCCACCCGATGGGGGAAACAGTCTCCCGTCCTGACGATGATTGTCAGTGGCCATTCAGGAAAGTGCCGCTAGGCTGACAGGTCTATGCATTTTTTCCCCCGCCGTTCGGCCACTTCGCTCTCCGTTCTCGCTCTGTTGCTGTCGGTTTCGTCCGTGCCGCTTGTCGCACAGACGCAATCGCCGACCGCGCTTGCCAAGACGGGCGCTGCGCAGGCGCAGACGCGCCCCTGGCTATATGAAAATAGCGATGTGCCGATCGATGCCGCATGGCAGTTCGGCACGCTGTCCAACGGCTTGCGTTACGCCATCCGCCGCAACGGCGTGCCGCCGGGGCAGGTGTCGGTGCGGTTACGGATCGATGCCGGATCGCTGATGGAGCGGCCCGATGAAATGGGATACGCCCATTATATGGAGCATCTGACGATGCGTGGGTCGCGCCATGTGCCGGACGGCGAATCCAAACGTATCTGGCAAAGATTAGGTGTGACCTTCGGCAGCGACAGCAACGCCGTCACGTCGCCAACGGGCACAACCTACGCACTCGACTTGCCCCAAGCCACGCAGGCCAGCCTGAACGAAAGTTTGAAAATTCTTTCGGGCATGATGGCTGATCCCAACATCGTCGATAGCGCCATCGCCGCCGAGCGCGCCGTGGTATTGGCCGAGCGGCGGGAAAGCGAGGGCACCCAGATGCGGGTATCGGATGCCAGCCGCCAGCATTTCTTCGCCGGGCAGCCTTTGGCCGATCATTCACCCATCGGCACCGTCGCCACTTTGAACGCAGCGACGGCCAAGGCCATGGCTGCCTTTCACCAGCGCTGGTATCGCCCTGAAAATACGGTGATTGCGATAGCGGGTGACATCGACCCCGCGCAGGCCGAGCAGTTGATCCGCGACAATTTCGCGGCGTGGAGCGCAACGGGCAAGGGCGCGGCCATTCCTGACTTCGGCAAACCCGATCCAAAAAGCCCGGCGACGCGGGTGTTGGTCGAACCCGGTGCGCCGATCGGCCTGACCGCCGCCTGGCTGCGGCCATGGGAGCCGCGCGCTGACACGATCCTGTATAATCAGGACAAGCTGACCGACATGTTGGCGCTGCAGATCATCAGCCGCCGGTTGGAACAGGCGGCGCGGGCCGGGGGTAGCTTCCTGCAGGCGAGTGTCGAACAGCAGGATGTGAGCCGTTCCGCGGACGGCACCTTTATGTCGATCATTCCCGCCAATGATGATTGGGAAAAGGCGCTGGCCGATGTCCGCGCCATCGTGGAAGATGCCAAGGCCAGCCCGCCCAGCCAGCTGGAGATCGACCGCGAATATGCGCAGATGGATACGGCGCTGTCGATCCAGGTCGAAAATGCCGATACCGAGGCGAGCGCCAGGCAGGCGAGCGATCTGGTTAGCGCCGTGGACATTCGCGAGACAACCGTCAGTCCGCAGGCCGCCGTGGATATCTTCCGCGCCGGCAAGCCCGCCATGACGCCACAGAAGATATTGGATTCCACGCGGCGGCTGTTTTCCGCCGATGTGTTCCGCGCCCTGCTCGTGACGGGCAAGGTGGAGGTGGGAACGGACAAGCGCCTTGCGGCGGCGGTCGCTGCTCCGGTCAAGGCGGCAACCAATGTCCGGCTCGCCGAAAAGCCGGTGACGATGGATGACCTGCCTGCGCTTGGCGCACCCGCGTCGGTCGTGTCGCGCACGGCCACTGGTCTGCCGGGGATGGAGAGCATCACATTCTCCAACGGCGTCAAGCTGACCCTCTTTGCCAATGATGCCGAGACCGAAAAGGTGCGGATCAATGTCCGTTTCGGGCATGGCCAGCAGAGCTTTTCGCCGACCAAGCCAGTGCCAAGCTGGGCGGGAGGATATGCGCTCGTCGCCAGCGGTATCGGCAAGCTGGGCCAGCGCGAACTGGACGAACTGACCAATGGCCGCCGCATGGGCATGGAGTTCGGCATCGACGATGATGCCTTCGAATTGCAGGCGGTGACCCGACCCGCCGATTATCGCGACCAGTTGCGCCTGTTTGCGACCAAGCTTGCGGCACCCGGCTGGGACCCGGCACCGATCGAACGGGTCAAGACCGGGGCGATGCTGGCCTATGATGCCATGTCGCAGTCGGCCGACGCCGTGTTGGCGCGAGACCTGAACTGGTTGCTGCATGACAAGGATGTGCGATTCCGCACACCGTCGCGCGAAGAGATCGCGGCGCTTACGCCGCAGGCGTTCCGGGCGGTGTGGGAGCCGGTACTCGCGTCCGGGCCGATAGAGATCCAGATATTCGGGCATGTGAAGGCTGAGGAGGCGATCCAGGCGGTTGCCGCGACCTTCGGGGCGCTGCCACCCCGATCCGATACGCCGGCACCCGCCGCCAATCGTGCGATGCGCTTTCCAGCGCCTGTCAAAAATCCGGTGGTGTTGCGTCACAAGGGCGACAAGGATCAGGCAGCCGCCGTGATGGCCTGGCCGACGGCGGGAGGCTTTGCCTTGCAAAAGGAGGCGCGGCAGTTGGAGATATTGACGCAGATATTCAATGATCGCCTGTTCGACCGGCTGCGTTCGGCGGAAGGCGCGGCCTATTCGCCGAGCGTCCAGAATAGCTGGCCCTTCTCTTATGAAACAGGCGGTTACATTCTGGTCACTAGCCAGGTCCGGCCCGATCGCATCAATTATTTTTATGATGTCGTTAGCAGTACGGCTGCCGATCTGGTGAAGAATCCGGTCAGTGACGACGAATTGCAGCGCGCGGTGGCACCGATGCGGCAATTATTGACGCGGGCCAGCACCGGCAACGCCTTCTGGATGAACCAGATGGAAGGGGCGACTCACGATCCACGCTATGTCGAGGCGATGCAGCGTATGGGCCAGGATATGCTGACCGTGACGGCACCCCAGTTGCAGGAATTGGCCGCCAAATATCTTGTGCCCGGCAAAAGCTGGTCCGCCATTGTCTTGCCGGAGGGTGTGACGGCTAAATAATCTGGCGAGCGGCGGATTTTTGCTTGCGGTTTCCCCATGCCCGTCGATAGCCGCACGTTAGGATATAGGGCGTGGGATGCGATGACGTGATGGATATGACGCCATGAGCCTGCGACTCATTCTTTCGGTCGAGGCGCTGGAACCGCGCCTTTCGGGGATCGGCCGCTATAGCTGGGAACTGGCACAACGCCTCCCGCTGATGGATGACGTCGAAAAAATCCGATTCTACCGCAATGGCGAGTGGATCGTCGATCCAGCGAGCTTGCTGGTCGATAGGGCTGGCGGTCCTGGGCGGCATATTGTGTATCGCTGGCTGCGCAAGCATAGTAAATGGGCGCGCAATTTGCGGGACGCTTCGGTCATGCGGTCGCACCTGTTTCACGGGCCCAATTATTTTTTGCCGCCGCGCGGGGAGGGTGGCGTCATCACCGTCCATGACCTGTCGATCTTTCGCTATCCAGAAACCCATCCGGCGGCCCGACTGCGGCAGTTCGAGCGCTATTTTCGCCTCTCGGTCGAAAGGGCGGCGCATATCATCACGGACACCGAGACGACGCGCGCGGAAGTCGCCAGTTTTCTCGCGATCGATCCGGCATTGGTGACGGCGGTGCCATTGGCAGCCAGCCCTGACTTCCATCCGCGCGCCGACGCCGCGATTGCGCCGACACTGACACGCTATGGGCTGGTGCCTCAAGGCTATGCCCTGTGCGTTTCCACGGTCGAGCCGCGCAAGCGGATCGCGGAATTGCTGTTCGCCTGGGAGAAACTGCCGCCCAGCGTGCGGAACCGTTGGCCATTGATGGTGACCGGCGGGGCCGGGTGGCTGAGCGATGTGGTCAAAGAGCGGATGATCAAGGGCGCGCGCGAAGGATGGGTGCGCTATCTGGGTTTTGTACCCGATGCGGACTTGCCCCTGCTTTATGCGGGCGCAGCGCTGTTCGTCTATCCCTCGGTCTATGAGGGCTTTGGTCTGCCACCCGTGGAAGCCATGGCAAGCGGGGTGCCGGTGGTCGTTGCCGATGCGTCCTGCCTGCCAGAGGTAACCGGCGGCGCAGCGATGCTGGTTGCGCCGGAGGATATTGATGCCTTTGCCAGTCGTCTGGAGCAGGCGCTGGTCGATGACGGCTGGCGGGCGCAAGCGCGCACGGCGGGGCTTCGCGTGGCGTCCGGTTATAGCTGGGACCGCTGCGCGCGGGAAACTATGGACGTCTATCGCAAACTTCGCTGACCATTCAGTCGATGGCGCGCAGCGCGGCGAGGATCATGCGCGCCGACAGGGCACCAGCGGCCGCTGCGCTCAACTTTGGGCGCGACAGGCTACGATGACCCAGCCCGAACATGCAGGCGAGGACCACTTCCTCAGCGCCCTCCAGAGCCGCGCCCGACAAGTCGGGATTAGCCGCACAGGCAAAATCGCGAATATAGGTGCGGAACCGCGTACACATATTCGCAATCGTGTCGCCAACGGCCTCGTTCCGAAAACTTTCGGCCAATATATCGAAGGAAAGCGCCTCATTCTTTTCATCGATCGTATGCATCAGCAACTGTTCGAACGTTTGTTCGATAGACAGTTCGCCGGCCTTTAGCCGCTGGCGCAGAGCATCCATGTCATTGCACCATTGGTCCGCATCGGCATGAACCAGCGCCGCGATAATATCTTCCTTGCCCTTGAAGAGGCGATAGATCTGGCCGACTGACACTTGCGCAGCCGCAGCCAGTTCCGCCATCGATGTCTGGTGAAAGCCATGACTGTCGAACAATTCGCGGGCAGCAGCCAATATATGGGTTTTGCCTGGTTTCTCCGTGCTTGCCCCGCCCTTGCCATGTTGCACCGCAACCATTTTCTACTCCCCTATGATTTTGCCTCTTGAATATCCTGTGGCACGATCCTAATTGCAGGGCAAGCGGAATGAACGTTCATTCCGAAATCCTATCCACATCGAAATGGAATTCAAGCGATGCAAAAGGGGACATTCACCGGACTGCTGGCGTGCGCGTCAGCGTTGGCTCTTAGTGCGTGTGGCGAAAGTGCGCCGCCCGCGCCACCGCCGCCAGCGGTTGGCTTTGTGACGTTGACGACCGAGTCGGTGCCCCTGATCAATGAACTGCCTGGCCGGATCGTCGCATTGGAAACGGCCGAGGTTCGCCCGCAGATCAGTGGGGTCATTCGCCGCCGCCTGTTTGCTGAGGGCAGCATGGTCCGCGCGGGGCAGCTACTCTACGAGATTGAGGACGCACCCTATCGCGCAGCTCTGGCCCAAGCGCAGGGGGCGCTCGCACGCGCCAATGCCGCGATACGATCGACGGCGCTTCAGGCACAGCGCTACAAGGATCTGGTAGGCGTGAACGCGGTCAGCCGTCAGGAATATGACGACGCCACCGCGAGCGCCGAGCAGGCCAGAGCCGATGTTGCAGCGCAGCGTGGCGCGGTGCAGGCGGCGCAGGTCAATCAGGGTTTTACGCGGATCAGAGCCCCTATATCCGGTCGCATCGGCCGGTCCTTGTTCACGCCCGGCGCATTGGTCCAGACAGGCCAGGCCGATGCGTTGGCGACGATCCAGCGCAGCGATTCGGTCTATGTGGATATGACGCAATCGGCCGCCGAGATCATCGATCTCAAGCAGGCGATGAAAAGCGGCGGTGTGAGCGAGGCGAATGGTGCGCGCATTCAGTTGATGCTGCCCAACGGCAGTATTTACCCGATCGAGGGTCGCCTGCAATTTTCCGAGGTTTCGGTTGATCCCAGTTCAGGTGCCGTAACGCTGCGGGCCACCTTCCCTAATCCCGACGGCATTTTACTGCCTGGCATGTATGTCCGGGCCAAGCTGGTCGAAGGGCGCCAGAGTCAGGCGATATTGGTACCGCAGCAGGGTATTACCCGTGATGCGCGCGGTCGCGCCAGCGCGATGGTCGTCGGCAAGGATAATAAGGCCGAGATGCGGCAGGTCGAGGTGGCGCGTCCGGTTGGCGACAAATGGATCGTGACGAGCGGACTGAAGCCAGGCGACAAGCTGATTGTGGAGGGGCTGGTCAATCTGCGCCCCGGTACGGTCGTCACGCCCGGCGCACCGCAACAGGTGACAGCGGCACAGGCCGCGCCACGGGGACCACAGCAGGGTGGGGCGAACTAAGCCATGGCACGCTATTTTATCGACCGGCCCATCTTCGCATGGGTCATCGCCATCGTCATGATGCTGGCGGGATTGTTGGCGCTTCGCTCACTTCCCGTGGCGCAATTTCCTGAAATCGCGCCGCCTTCGGTCAGTATCTCCACAACCTATCCCGGCGCGAATGCCCAGACGCTGGAAAGCACGACGACGCAGATCATCGAGCAACAGCTCAAGGGCATCGACAATCTGCGCTATTTCTCCTCCACCAGTGACGGCGCGGGCAACCTGTCCATCACCCTGACCTTCGAGCAGGGGACGGATGCCGACATCGCGCAGGTGCAGGTCCAGAACAAGCTGTCGCAGGCGACGCCGCTATTGCCGCAGGAAGTGCAGCAGCAAGGGCTGCGCGTCACGAAATCGACGTCCAGCTTCCTGCTCGTCATGGCGGTCTATGCCGATGACGGAATTCACGACCAGCAGGATGCGGGCGACTTCGTCGCATCGACCCTGCAAGATCCGATCAGCCGTGTGGACGGTGTTGGCGATACCCAGTTGCTGGGTGCGCAATATGCCATGCGGGTGTGGCTTGATCCCTATAAAATGGCCAATCTGGGGGTTACGACCGGCGACGTGAAAGCCGCCATTCAGGCCCAGAACGCACAGGTTTCCGCCGGGCAGATTGGCGGTACGCCGTCGCCGGAAGGGCAAGCGTTGAACGCCACCATAACGGCGCAGTCGCGTCTGCGCACAGCCGAGGAATTCCGCGCCATCCGCCTGCGCAGCAATAGCGACGGTGCGGTGGTGCGCCTGTCGGACGTAGCGCGCGTGGAACTGGGGTCGGAGAATTATAGCTTCGGAGCCAAGTTCAACGGTCACCCGGCTGCTGGATTTGGCATCAAGCTCGCACCGGGCGCGAACGCGCTCGATACGGTTGAAGGCGTCAAAAATCAGATCAAGGCGCAGTCCAAAAACTTCCCGGCCTGGGTCAAATATGATTTCCCGGTCGATAACTCGACCTTCGTGCGCCTGTCGGTAGAGCAAGTCATCCACACGCTGATCGAAGCTATATTGCTCGTGTTCGTGGTGATGTTCCTCTTCCTCCAGAATTGGCGCGCCACGCTCATCCCGACGATTGCGGTGCCGGTGGTACTGCTGGGATCGCTCGCGATCCTCAGCGCGGCGGGGTTCACCATCAACACGCTGACTCTGTTCGGCATGGTGCTGGCGATCGGCTTGCTGGTCGATGACGCGATCGTGGTCGTGGAGAATGTCGAGCGCCTGATCCAGGATGAGGGGCTTAGCCCCAAGGAGGCGGCCAAAAAGTCGATGGACGAGATCAGCGGCGCGCTGATCGGCATCGGCCTGGTTCTGTCGGCCGTGTTCCTGCCAATGGCCTTCTTCGCCGGATCGACCGGCGTTATCTTCCGGCAGTTCTCGATCACAATCGTATCCTCGATGATCCTGTCCGTCCTGGTCGCCCTGATCCTGACACCGGCCCTGTGCGCCACGATCCTCAAGCCCGCCAAGCATGACCATGCGGACAAGAAGGGCTTTTTCGGCTGGTTCAACCGGACCTTCGACAAGGGCGTCAAGAGCTATGGCCGGAATGTCGAAAAGATTGAACATCGTTGGGGCCGGAGCATGCTGGTCTATGCAGCAATCATCGTCGGGATGGTGTTCATATTCCTGCGCCTGCCCAGCGGGTTCCTGCCGGAAGAAGATCAGGGTTCCTTGATCAGCCAGGTGTCATTGCCTTCGGGCGCGACGCTGGAGGAGACGGAACGTACGCTGGCACGGGTGCGCGACCATTTCCTGCAGAAGGAAAAGGATAATGTTGCTGCGGTCTTCACCATTTCCGGCTTCGGCTTTGTGGGGCAGGGCCAGAATGTCGGCATCGTCTTTGCCCGGATGAAAGACTGGTCGGAACGCAAGGGCGCGGACAATAGCGTCATGGCGGTGGCCCAACGCGCGAACATGGCGTTCAGCAAGATTTCGGCGGGCATGGCGATCGCTTTCGTGCCGCCGGCGGTGCAGGAACTGGGCAACGCTTCCGGCTTTGACCTTCAATTGCTCGATAATGGCAATGTGGGTCATGAAAAGCTGCTGGCGGCGCGCAATCAGCTATTGGGTATGGCGATGGCCGATAAACGTCTGGCGCAGGTCCGCCCCAATGGGTTGGAGGATACGCCGCAGCTCAAACTCAATGTCGATCAGGCCGCAGCGGGTGCATTGGGCATCGCCCAGGCGGACGTCAACGACACGATCAGCACCAATATGGGCAGCAGCTACGTCAACGACTTCATCGATCGTGACCGGGTGAAGCGGGTGTTCGTGCAGGCCGATGCTCCATTTCGCGCATCGCCTGACGCCATCGGCGCGCTGCATGTGCGCGGTAGCAGTGGCGTGATGGCTCCTTTGTCTTCGTTCGTCACATCCGAATGGACCCAGGGACCAGCCCGTCTGGAACGCTTCAACGGCGTCCCGTCGATGAACATCATGGGCGCGCCCGCACCTGGCGTGGCGAGCGGCACGGCAATGCAGGCGATGGAAGAGCATATCGCCAAGCTGCCGCCGGGCATCGGCTATAGCTGGAACGGCATTTCCTACGAGGAAAGGACGTCCGGCGGCCAGGCAGGTTATGTCTATGCACTGTCGCTGCTGATCGTCTTCCTGTGTCTTGCGGCGCTCTATGAAAGCTGGTCGGTGCCGATCGCCGTCATGCTGGTGGTGCCATTGGGCGTGCTGGGTGCTGTCATCGCTGCCACACTGGCAGGCCTCAACAACGACATCTATCTGCAGGTCGGTTTAATCACCACCATCGGCGTATCGGCGAAGAATGCGATCCTGATCGTCGAGTTCGCCGAGGATAAGATGCGCGAGGGGCTGTCGCCTGCGGCGGCGGCACTGGAAGCTGGCAAGCTGCGCCTGCGGCCGATCCTTATGACGAGCTTCGCCTTCATCTTCGGCGTGCTGCCATTGGCCCTGTCCAACGGCGCGGGCGCAGGCGGTCAGAATGCGATCGGCTGGGCCGTGGTCGGCGGCATGTTGTCGGCGACAGTGCTGGCGATCTTCTTCGTCCCCGTCTTCTTCACCGTCGTAAAGCGGCTGTTCCGCGAACATAAGACTCATGAAGCGGCCGACGACCGGGCAACGCCCGCCGCGCCGCAGGAGGCATGATCATGCATACTAAAAAGGCGCTGGGCGCCATCACCCTGTCACTGGCGCTCGCCGCGTGCGACATGGCACCCAAATATGTCCGGCCGCAACTGGCCGTCCCGGCAATCTCGCCGCAAGGGCCGGCCTATGGCACGGATAACGGAGCAGCGATTGTCCCGGCCGATACGGCGTGGCGCGATTTCTTCACCGATCCGCGCCTCGCGCGGGTGATCGAAACGGCGCTGGCGAACAACCGCGACCTGCGCCTTGCCATGGCCAATGTGGAGCAGGCACAGGCGCAATATAAGGTGCAGCGGGCCGACCAATTGCCTGCCCTCTCAGCCAGCGGCACGGCGACATATCAGGACTCGCCCTTTTCGCTCGCCGGATCGGGTCGGACGGACCTTTATCAGGCACAGGTCGGCATTTCCGCCTGGGAAGTCGATCTGTTCGGTCGCGTACGGAACCTTAGCAAATCGGCGCAGGAACAATATTTCGCCAGCGTGGAAACCCGCAATGCGGCGCAAACGGCGTTGATCGCGGAAATAGCGACGGCCTGGTTGACCTTGGCAGCCGATCAGGAACAGTTGCGGATCGCGCGTGATCTGGAGCAAGCGTTCGGCAATACGCTGGAACTCAACCGAGCGCGTTTCGCCAAAGGCATAGCGTCCGAGCTGGACGTGCGGCAGGCGCAGACCAGCTATGATGCGGCCCGGTCGACCATCGCCGAAACAACGACATTGGTGGCGCAGGATCAGAATGCGCTGAACCTGCTCGCGGGGACGACCGTGCCCGCAACCGATCTGCCCGAAGGTTTCCCGACGGCGAGCGCGACGATCGAAAATCTTCCCGCTAATATCGCGTCGGACGTGCTGCTGCGCCGCCCGGACATCGCGTCGGCGGAGCATCAATTGCTGAGCGCTAACGCCAATATCGGCGCGGCGCGGGCTGCGTTCTTTCCCAATATATCGCTGACGGCGGCATTTGGTTCGTTAAGCCTTGGCCTGTCCAACCTGTTCGGGTCGGGCAGCAGTTTCTGGTCGGTGGCACCGACCGCCTCCTTGCCGATCTTCGACTTCGGGAAGAATAAGGGCAATCTGGCTTATGCCAAGGCGACCTATGACGCGATGCTGGCGACCTATGAGAAGAGCGTGCAGACGGGGTTCCGCGAAGTGGCGGATGCACTGGCCCGGCGCGGCACGATGGGGCAGCAGCTTGAGGCGCAGACGTCGCAACGTGATGCCGCGCGGGTCGCTTATACTCTGTCCGAAGCGCGCTTCCGGGCTGGGGTCGATGGCTTCCTGACCACATTGGATTCTCAGCGGGCGCTATCCAATGCGGAACAGAGCCTACTGACTACGCGCCTGACTCGCGCCACGAATATGGTCGAACTCTATCGGGCGATGGGTGGCGGGCTGAAATAGCAGCGCGATGAGAGAGCGGCGATTAGGCGGATATATTTTCCTGTCCTGCCGCGAAACATAGCGGCTATGATCAGGTCATAGCATTTGTGGATGTGTACCAACGCTCATGACTCCAGACCTAGACGCCATTGTCGCCGATATCATCGCTACAATGGCGCAGGCGGAGGAGCGTGGTGCCGTCGCGGCCTATATCCCTGAGCTTGCCAAGGTGGACCCCGCCCAATTCGGCATTGCCATCATTACCGCCGATGGACGGATGATCACGGGTGGCGACGCTGATACCGGCTTTTCAATCCAGTCGATTTCCAAGGTCTTTGCCCTGACCCTCGCGCTCGGCAAGGTCGGCGATCAGCTATGGGAGAGGGTCGGACGGGAACCGTCGGGCAATGCCTTCAATTCCATCACCCAGTTGGAGCATGAGCAGGGAATCCCGCGCAACCCCTTCATCAATGCAGGCGCGATCGTGGTCACCGATGTCAATCTGGGTGGGCATCAGCCGCGCGTCGCGATCGGCGAGATGCTGCGCTTTCTCCATTATCTGTGCGAAGACGACAGTATCGCGATCAATGAAGCGGTGGCCGCGTCCGAAATGGCGACTGGATTTCGCAACGCCGCTCTCGCCAATTATATGCGCGCCTTCGATAATGTCCGCCATCCCGTCGACCTGGTGCTGGGCAGCTATTTTCATCAATGCGCAATCGAGATGAGTTGTCGGCAACTCGCTCTGGCGGGGCGGTTTTTGATGCTGGACGGCCAGCATCCGGGCGGGGGCAGGGTGGTATCGCCACGCCGGGCGCGCCGGATCAATGCGCTAATGCTGACGTGCGGCCATTATGATGCATCGGGCGATTTTGCTTTTCGCGTTGGCATTCCCGGCAAGTCCGGGGTTGGCGGCGGCATATTGGCCATCGTGCCTGGCCGCGCGTCCATCGCAGTCTGGTCACCGGGCCTCAACGCCAGCGGCAACAGCCAGATTGGCACGCAAGCGCTGGAGGAACTGGCGCGGCATACGGGCTGGTCCGTGTTCAGTCCGCCCGTCGTGCCAGATTAGAGCGTTTTCCACCCGATCTGACTTGGCAGTGGTTCCCTTGCGGCGAGGTTGTGATTCAGACGTCCTGCTGGTGGCAGGAGGCCAGCATGGATGGCACGAACGCTTTCGCAGGATCT